>JADFZT010000017.1 GCA_015232395.1 Magnetococcales bacterium
GCCGAATATGGCCACCTCTATTGGGTGATGAAGGAGATCGCCCAAGCCCCCGATCTGGCACTTCAGGTGGTGGTGACGGCGGCCCATCTGGTGAATGAATTTGGTCTGACCTGGCAGCGGATCGAAGCCGACGGCTTTGAAATAGCCGCCCGAGTGGAGATGCTTTTGGGGAGCGATACGCCGGTGGGGGTGGCGAAATCCATGGGGGTGGGGTTGATTGGCTTTGCTGAGACCTTTGCGCGGCTTAAACCAGACCTGATCGTGGTGCTGGGGGATCGGTTTGAGCTGCTTTCAATCTGCCAGGCAGCCGTCCACGCAGGCATTCCCATCGCCCACATCCATGGGGGGGAGATCACCGAGGGGTTGATCGATGAGGCGGTGCGCCATTCGGTCAGTAAAATGTCCCATCTGCACTTTACCGCCGCCGAACCCTATCGCAGGCGGGTGATTCAGATGGGGGAGAATCCAGAGCGGGTGTTTAATGTGGGGGCACCAGGGCTTGATCATTTGACCAAAACCCCGCGTCTCTCTCGGGAGGAGTGGCAGGAGGCGACAGGGTTTAGGTTGGGAGAGGTCAATCTTCTCGTCACCTACCACCCCGTCACCCTGGAGAGTCGCTATCCGGGGGAGCCGTTTTCGGAACTGTTGCAGGCTCTGGACGGTTTTCCCCAGGCCAGGATCATCTTTACCAAAGCCAATGCCGATACCCAGGGGCGGATTATCAACCGCATGATCGATGACCATGTGGCGCGTCAGCCCGAACGGTGTGGGGCTTTCACCAGCTTGGGTACCAAACTCTATTTCAGCGCCCTGCCATTGATGGATGCCGTGGTGGGGAACTCCTCCAGCGGTTTGATCGAAGTGCCTTTTTTTAAAATTCCGACGATTAACCTGGGGGATCGGCAGAAGGGGCGGCTGAAAGCAGCTTCGGTGATCGATTGTCAGGAGAGCAGAGCCGATATCACCCGGGCGATAAAAAAAACCCTCTCCGCCGATTTTCGTAGGACGCTTGCATCTGTCACCTCTCCCTATGGAGTGGGGGAGGCGGCCCGGCGGATTGTGGAGATCATCCAGGCGACACCTCTGAAAAGCCTCACGGAAAAATCTTTTTATGCTCCAAAGGAATGGGGTGACGGGGAGGGGGGCTGATGGGAGCAGGGAGGCCAGATGGCACGCTACGGGTGGTTTTTATCGGCTGTGTTCAGAGTAGTCGGGTCGCATTGACTACGCTGTTGGCCATCCCCGAGGTCGAAGTGGTGGGTGTGATCACCCGGGGTGGCTCTGATTTTAATGCTGATTTTGACTCTTTGGCAGATCTGGCTGGGGAGGGTTCGGGAATTTCGCTCTTTATGGCGGATGAAGAGCCACGGAATGAAATGGCCGGATGGATCCGTGACCTGCACCCCGATATTGTCTACTGCATCGGTTGGTCGTGGTTGCTTCCAGGGGAGATCTTGGCGATTCCACCCAAGGGAGTGGTGGGGTATCATCCGGCAGCCTTGCCTCAAAACCGGGGACGCCATCCCATCATCTGGGCGTTGGCGTTGGGTCTTGATGAAACCGCCTCCAGCTTTTTTTTGATGGATGAAGGGGCGGATAGCGGCGATATCATCAGTCAGGAAAGGGTCACCATTGACCATGACGAGGATGCCGGAACCCTCTACGCCAAGTTGATGGCCTTGCTGCCAAATCAGATCACCACCTTCACTCACCAACTGATTTCCGGTAACTTGACCCCCCAGCCTCAGGATCACAGCCAGGCCAACCATTGGCGTAAGCGCTCTCCGGCGGATGGTGAGATCGATTGGCGCATGCCCGCTCAGGGGATCTACAACCTGGTGCGGGCTCTGACCCGTCCCTATCCGGGAGCCACTTGCCAGTGGCGGGGGCAGACGATCCAGGTGTGGCAGGTAGCGGTGGTGGCGGAAGCCCCAGTCAATATCGAGCCTGGAAAGGTGCTGGCCAGGGAGGGTGAGACCGTGACGGTCAAGTGCGGAGTGGGTGCGATCCGCATTTTGGAGCACACATTTCCGGAGATTCCGGATAGAGGAGAAGATTTGACATGCCGATCATTTTAGCGATAGCCCCCCATGCGGATGATGAAACCTTGGGGTGTGGCGGGACGTTGCTGCGTCATTTGCATGAAGGGGATGAAGTACACTGGCTGATCATGACCACCCCTGGCCAGGAGTTGAAGCTCTCTCCGGAGCGGATCAAGCGGCGTCAGGAGGAGATCCGGATGGTGGCCAACGACTACGGCTTTGCCGGGGTTCACGAGCTGCGTTTTCCGGCGATTCGTCTGGATCATTTGCCGATGTCTGATATCGTCGGTGCGCTCTCCAGTTTTTTTCAGACCATTGAGCCCAACACTCTCTATCTCCCCTATCACAACGACGTTCACTCCGACCATCGGGTGACTTTCGAAGCGAGTGCGGCGTGTGCCAAATGGTTTCGTCATCCTTCCATTCGTCGGATGCTTTCGTATGAGACGCCATCGGAAACGGGTTATGGGCTTCCAGGAAATGGGGCGGCTTTCCAACCCCACGTATGGGTGGATATCGATGCTTTTCTGGAGAAAAAAATTGCCATCCTCAATCGCTTTCAGGGAGAGATCGGTGAGTTTCCATTCCCCAGAAGCGAAGAGGTGGTGAGGTCATTGGCCAAACTGCGCGGCTCCGAGTCCGGCTGCCTCGCAGCAGAAGCATTCATGATGCTAAGAGAGTTTGTCTAAGAAAAAAAAAGTGGATACGGGTCCAGGGGGATTATCCCCCTGGCGGGGCCTGGGGCAGAGCCCCAGGATTTTGAATTTGACTTAAAACCAAAAAGTTACAGCCCCAACCCCGCAAAAAAGTCATTCCCCTTATCATCCACAATGATAAACGCCGGAAAATTTTCCACCTCGATCTGGTGCACCGCTTCCATCCCCAGCTCCGGCATATCGATCACCTTCACCTCCTTGATACAGTCCTGAGCCAGACGCGCTGCCGCCCCCCCGATGGAACCGAGATAAAACCCACCATTATCCTTACACGCTTCGGTCACCTGCTTGGAGCGATTCCCCTTGGCCAGCATCACAAAGGAGCCTCCCGCCTTCTGGAAGCTGTCCACATAGCTATCCATCCGCCCGGCAGTGGTGGGACCGAACGAACCTGACGGCATCCCATCCGGTTTTTTTGCAGGCCCCGCATAATAGACCATGTGATTCTGAAAATAGTCCGGCATGCCTTCGCCCCGGTCCAGGCGCTCTTGGATTTGGGCGTGGGCGATATCCCGTGCCACGACGATGGGGCCTGAGAGCATCACCCGGGTTTTGATGGGATATTTGGTGAGTTCCGCCCGAATTTCCGACATGGGCCGGTTGAGGTCGAGATGGACCACGTCCCCCCCATCTCCGGCGGGCTCCACTTCCGGCAGATATTTGGCCGGATCCCGCTCCAGGGCTTCCAGCCAGATACCCTCCTTGTTGATTTTGGCGGTGACGTTACGGTCGGCTGAGCAGGAGACGCCGATGCCTACCGGACACGATGCCCCATGGCGGGGAAGGCGGATGACCCGCACATCGTGGGCAAAGTAACGTCCGCCAAACTGCGCACCCAGCCCAAGTTCCCGCGTCATCTCCAGAATTTCTTCTTCCAGCACCTTATCCCGAAACCCTTGTCCCAGATCGTTGCCTTGGTCAGGCAGGGTATCCAGATAGCGGGCGGAGGCGAGCTTGACGGTTTTGAGGTTCATATCCGGCGAGGTGCCCCCGATCACCACGGCCAGGTGGTAGGGGGGGCAGGCGGCAGTGCCGAGGCTCAGGAGCTTTTCCTTGAGGAAGCTTTTCAGCTTGTCAGGGGTCAACAGCGCCTTGGTTTGTTGCATCAGGAAGGTTTTGTTGGCAGATCCTCCCCCCTTGGCCATGAACAGAAACTTGTAGCTGTCCCCATCCACCGAATCGATATCGATCTGGGCCGGGAGGTTGGTGCCGGTATTTTTTTCGGTATACATGGTGAGGGGGGCCACCTGGGAAAAGCGCAGGTTGGACTCGCTATAGGTTTTGAAAACTCCCCGGGCGATGGCCTCACGATCCCCGCCACCGGTCCACACCTGCTCCCCCTTTTTGGCGATCACTGTAGCGGTGCCGGTATCCTGGCAGCTGGGGAGCACCATGCCAGCGGCGATGTTGGCATTTTTAAGCAGCTCAAAGGCGACATACTTATCGTTGGAGGAGCTTTTGGGGTCGTCGAGGATATCCTTCAGCTGTTGCAGATGGCTGGGCCTGAGCAGGTGGGAGACATCCCGCATGGCGGTTTCAGCCAAGAGCGTCAACCCGGCCGGATCCACTTTGAGCATCTCCCGGCCTTCAAACTCTACCGTGGAGACGTGATCCCGGGTGAGGCAGCGATATTCGGTCTGGTCCGGACCCGGATCCAGAATGTCGGCATAACGAAATTCGGGCATGGCGGGTTATGTTCCTTCAGGTGCAGGTGTTAAGGCTGAAAAAAAGCCGAAGCCCCGAATCCTAAAGAACCGCGCCGCCGGATGCAAATTCCCCTGAAATAAGCTGTAAATTCCCTGAAAAGACAGGCCAGGAAAACAGCCTGAAAAGGGGGTGTATGTCAGGGAGCGATGGAGGCGACGACATAGTCGGGACGGATGCCCCGGATCCCACAGAGCGCTTCCAGTTGATCCTCTTGCCCTGCATAGACGCCGGAGAGAGTCAGGCACGTGGCAAAGCCCATGGCCGCTCCCCCCAAAATATCGGTATCCAGGGTGTCTCCCACCATGAGCGTCCGTTTCGGGGAAAAGCCGGGGGTGTGTTCCAAGGCCAGCTGGTAAATGGGTGAGAAGGGCTTGCCCAGGCCAATCAGTGGGAGATCAAAGCGATCCACCAGGCAGGCGGCGGTATACCCCGCCACCACTTCGATCCCGTCGGCACTGTTGGGGGCCACGAGATCGGGATTGGCCAGAAGAATGGGGCATTTTTTTTCGGCCAGCAGCGACTCCAGCTGCTGTTCCTGATCTTTGCCGTAATAGTCCCGGTTGGAGCAGAAGAGAATATATTCCGCCTCGGTGAGGCTTCGGGATGAGTCGGGATGGTTGACCATCAAATGGGTCGCGTCCGGGCCATAGGCATCCCGGCTGTCAGGAGAGCCCACCAAAAAATAGGGTTTATCCCGATAGGGGGAGGTGGCCACATAGGGCTTGACGGCCATTCCGGAGGTAATGATCATTTCAGCAGGTAGAGAAAATCCCAGTCCACTATATTTTTTTTCCAGACGGAGAGGGGCTTGAGAAGCGTTGTTGGAGACCACAAGAAAGGGTTTGCCGTTTTTTTGGAGTTGGGCAAGGCTCTCTGAGGCCCCTGGAATGGCTCCCGGACCACGGTTGAGCACCCCGAAGGCATCAAAAAGAATCAGGTCAAACTGTTGGCTGAGATCCAAAAAGCGATCCACCCGGGTCATCTGCCTCGCCTTCAAACTTTGGGAGAGAGTTGGATCAAGGGCACACATCGACTCACGGTAGCGGGCATAGTAGGGGGTCAGTTCGTTCTGATCCTGGATCCGGGGTTTGTTGGACATGAGATGCCAAAGCTCCATGGGGATAGGAAAAATCAGGGGTTGGGGACGAGTTGCTTTAGAAGATTCTAAAAATTTTTCAGTACCCTTCCTGAAGGCAACCTGCAAGGGGCTTCAGGGAGAGAAAGTAATAAATGGCACTTTTTTGCTTGTGCCACCATCAATAAATTTTTTATTATCCTAAACTTTATTGAGGTGGGTAAAAAAAAATTTTTCCCTGTCCATCAACACTGCTCAGTCCGGAGGGGACAATGAGTTTTTCAGATACACGTTTGAGGGTTTTTTATGCTGTTGCCAAAAATCTTTCCTTTACCCGGGCCGCTGAAGAGCTCTATCTCACCCAGCCCGCAGTTACTTTCCAGATCCGGCAGCTGGAAGAGCATTTTAACACCCGCCTTTTTGATCGACACCACAATCGAATCTCCCTGACCGAGGCAGGCGATACCGTCTATGGCTATGCTGAACGGATTTTAGAGCTTTACCGGGAGACTGAAAAGGCCATCAACGAGATGACCGGTGTCACCCGGGGGTTGATCAAGCTCGGAGCCTCCACCACCATCGGTGAATATCTGATGCCCCGGATTCTCAGTGGGTATCACGACTTGTTCCCCAACGTCCAGGTACGTCTGACCGTGCACAATACCCGCCTGGTGGTGCGTAAGCTGGAAGATGCCACCATCGATGCCGGTATGGTGGAAGGGCCGGTGAAAAACAAAAATATCACGGTGGCCCCGTGCCTGGAGGATGAACTCATGGTCATTTTGCCCGTGGGCCATCCCTTGAGCAAGCATGATGAAATACCCCCTGAAAGCCTCAAGGACTATCCCTTCGTCTCCCGGGAAGAGGGCTCCGGTACCCGAGCGGTGATTGCCGAGCTTCTGGGCAAGGGTGGGGTTGCCTATGATGATCTGGATACCATTTTGGAGATGGGCACAACAGAGTCGGTCAAGGGCGCTGTAGAAGGCGGTATGGGATATTCCATCGTCTCCAACGTCTCCTTGCGCAAAGAACTGGACATGAAGGTCCTGATAGCCAAGCGGATCAAGGGTGTCCCCATGAAACGGCGGATCAATTTCGTCTATCAAAAACAAAAATTCCGCTCCAAAGCGGTGGAAGAATTTCTCATCTACGCCAAATCCCAGTGCCGGGCCCAAGAAGAGGACTATTGATTCTTCCCTGGAGCCACTTTGCAAGCCATGCCCAACCTGGGGCTGGCTGCTGAAGTGTGCCTGTGACCAGCTGGTGCCCTGCTGGCTGACGCAAATTTCCTTGAAATGCTTAAACCTAAATCCGGCAATTGGGCGTACGTACATGCCCCAGCCTCTTGATCCACCAAGCAAATCGGGAGAAAGTCTTGTGACCAATCAGGTGACAGCGATTTCTCCCAATTCACTATGCGAACCAATATTCTGCACCAGCCACACACGCCCAGCTGCCGGATTTAGGTTAAAAGGTGGGCACCGCTGCTGTGCCCACCCTTTCCTCACATCAGATTCAAATCTCATTTCAGCTGACTTTACAGACACCTGCCAGGCAAGCGGGCTTCCACTGTCGTTCATCATCAAACGACGTTTCAGATAATATGGTCATTCCTCTTGGGAATGGCATGTTTGGATCGTCTTTTGGAAAAACTATAAGAAAAATCAATTTATTGGAGCTGCGCCCAAAACCCGCTGGAAAATAGAAAAGATAAAATCAAGACCTTGGGGCTGCTGTCCCATACCCGCTGGAGTTGGTAATACGAATTCTGGTTCAAACGATGAGCTTAAGGCCATTGTTTGATCTTCATTCAAAACCGAAAAATCTGCCACAGAGAACACAGAAACCACAGAGGAAAAGCATGAAAAAAAGCTGAATATTTCGAACACTACCGGGCACGCGTTTTGGCTCGATTTTGGTTTTCTCTGTGTTCTCCGTGTCCTCTGTGGCTAAACGTTTTTTTTGTTCGACTCACCTGTTGAACCGGAATTGGTATAAGGCAAAGTCAAAAGATAAGATCAAGACCTTGGGGCTGCGCCCCAAACCCGCTGGAGTTGGTAAGGCAAAGTCAAAAGATAAGATCAAAAGACAAACCGTGGGCTCTGCCCACACCCGGAAGGGAGATAATCTCCCTTCACCCCTATCAGTAAAATCAAAAGAAACAAAATAAAAAAAACCCCCGCTGATCATAGCCGGGGGTTTTTTGGTTCGGAATATAGCCCTGAAACTTAGTGGACCCTGGCCCAGATACGCCGCTTCAAAGCATAAAGCATCACAGTCAACACCAAGAGATAAAGCAACACCTTGGGAGCCAATGCCTTGCGCTCAACCTGAGCAGGCTCGGAAGCCCAAGCCAAAAAGGCCGTCACATCCCGGGACATCTGCTTCAACGAACTCTCACGACCATCCAGATATTCGATAGCCCCGTCAGTCATGGGCTGAGGCATGGCGAAAAAGTGACCGGGGAAATATTTGTTGAAATTTTCACCGTTGTTGATGCGATCAATCACATGCTGTACCTCCTCCGGATGGCTGGCATCCAGATGCAAGGCAACCGCGATTTTTTTGATCTCACTGTCAGAGAGGGTTTCATCCTCCATCGCCTCTTCAATCAAGGCGCTCTCTTCGTCGTTCAGATAGCCGGTGAGAATACCGTAGGTATAGTCCTCATAGCCCTTGCGAGCTTTGGTCATGAGGGAAAGATCCGGAGGAATCACACCAAAAGAGTCCTTGGCCGACTCGTCATCCATGGCCGAAACCATATAGTCGGTCTTGGTCATGCCCTGGGTTTCAGCCAGCTGTTTGACCTCGGTTTCGGAGTAGCCAAACTGCCGCAGATAGTCAAACTTGATGTATTTGATGGAGTGACACCCCATGCAAACTTCCACCGCCACCTGGGCACCCCTCTTCAAAGAGGCGTCGTCAAAGCGACCAAAAAGTCCATGGAACTCCCAGTTTTGCTGGGGAGGTGGAACAGCCCCCACTGAGGCTTGAGCCATCTGGGGAAGAAGCGCCACCATTAAGGCAGCCATGCCGATGATTCTCAAAAATTTCATTGTATCAACCTCCCATCAGATGCTTTTCGGCACGGGCCGGGGTTTTTCGATGTTGAAGAATGTGATGAACCAAAGGGCCACAAAGTAGCCGAAGTAGATGGCTGTGGCTGTCCGACCCACCACGATCAGAGGCAGGGCCCCGTCAAATCGAGCCGCATCAGCTGGGTTATATCCCACCCATCCCAGTACAAAACAGTTAGCCAGAAAGATCCAGAAAAGCTGCTTGCTCAAGGGACGGTAACGGAAGGAACGCACCGGAGAGCGATCCAGCCAGGGCAGGATGAAGAGGATGGCAATGGCACCCGCCATGGCAATCACACCCGCCAGCTTGCTGAAGGGGCCCAAAAAGTCGATAGAGCGCAGAATGGCGTAGAAAGGCAGGAAATACCATTCAGGCACAATGTGGGCCGGGGTCTGCATGGGGTTGGCCGGGATATAGTTGTCCGGCTCCAAAAAGGCGTTGGGGGCGTAAAAAACAAACCAGAGGTAGATGATCAGAAACACCCCCAGACCGAAAAGATCCTTGATGGTGAAATAGGGGTGGAAGGGAACGGAATCCTTCTCCTCATCGATGTCGATGCCCACCGGGTTGTTGGAGTGGACCGCATGCAACGCCCAGAGATGCAAAATCACCATGCCGAAGATCAAAAACGGTAACAGGAAGTGGAGTACGAAGAAGCGGTTCAGAGTGGGGTCTCCCACAGCAAATCCGCCCCAGACCCAAATCACCAGATCCTCACCCACCCATGGAATCGCACTCATCAGGTTGGTGATCACCGCAGCCCCCCAATAGGACATCTGACCCCAAGGCAGCACATAGCCCATGAAGGCCGTACCCATGAGCATGAAAAAGATGATGATGCCGATCCACCAGAGAATTTCCCGGGGAGCGCGGTAGGAGCCATAATACATCCCCCGAAGGATATGGATGTAAATGACAATGAAGAAAAAGCTGGCCCCGTTGGCGTGGGCATAACGTAGCAGCCAGCCGTAGTTCACATCCCGCATGATGTGCTCAACGGAATCGAAGGCCATGGCAGCATCGGGTTTGTAGTGCATGGCCAGGAAGAGGCCGGTGGCCAGCATGATGATCAGAACAAAGAGCGCCAGAGACCCGAAATTCCACCAATAGTTGAGGTTTTTCGGGGTCGGGTACTCCGTCGCCTGACTTTTGATCATTTCAGTGACGGGGAGACGGGCGTCCACCCAATCCATCATCGCTTTAAACACAGGTCAATCTCCTTCTTGTGGACATCTTCAACCGAACCGGAATCATGGATCAGACCATGGCCTTCCCGATTACGAGGGTGGTGTCATCCTTGAATTCGTGGTGGGGCACGTCCATGTTGCGGGGAGCTGGCCCCTGGCGGATGCGCCCGGAGGTATCGTAGTGGGAACCGTGACAGGGGCAGAGAAAACCACCAAAGTCGCCGGTGCCGATGGTTTGAGGAACGCACCCAAGATGGGGGCAGAGGGCGATCAGGACCAGATATTGAGATTTTTTAACCCGATCGGCATCCTTTTCAGGGTCGGGTAGGCTCGCGCCATCATCAGCTTTAGCCTGTTCAATCTGCTCCGGGGTGCGGTGGAGGATGAAAACCGGTTTACCCTGCCAGGGAACGGTGATCATCTGTCCTTCCTCCAAGGCGCTGACATCCACTTCGGTGGTAGCCTGTGCCAAGACATCCGCAGAGGGGCTCCAGGAGCGGATGAATGGCCAAGCCGCGCCCGCGACACCAGCAGCGCTGACGGCGCTGGTGGCGAGCAACAGGAAATCTCGACGATTTTCTTCCGGTTGGGTAACCATGTGCTTTTCTGACCTCGCAGGGGGGGGGTGAACGACCTTATCGTTTTCGAATGATCTTCAAGGGAAAATGTATAACAAATGATCTGCCAGTTTATTAGGATTTGATGATGTTAGAATATCCACTTTTGTAACGATTCCGTCAACCCATTCTCGTAACCGAATCGGAAAAGAAATGACGAAAGAATCCCCAGCCAACCCGCCGACGACCGGAGTCACTAAAAAAAACCCCGAAAAATTTCAGGTGATTCTCTATCAACCGGAGATTCCCCCCAACACCGGCAATATTTTGCGTCTCACCGCCGCCACCGGTAGCAGCCTGCACCTGGTGGGCCCCCTGGGGTTTCGCCTGGATGCCGCTGGAGTGCGTCGCGCCGGGATGGATTACCGGGCTTTGGCCGAGGTAACCCGCCACGCTGACTGGCCTGCTTATCTGAGCCATGAGAGCCATCATCCAGGTGGCTCTCTCTATGGTGTCAGCACCCATGGAGAGCGTCTCTTTACCGACTGCGACTTCCAGCCGGGGGATCGATTTTTGTTCGGCTCCGAAGGAGCGGGGCTGCCGGAGGCGCTCCGGGAAACCTGTCAGAAAGAAAATCGTCTGATTCGCCTGCCCATGCTCCCTGGTACCCGCAGTCTCAATATCGCCAACAGTGTGGCGGTCATTCTCTACGAGGCGCTGCGGCAAAACGGTTTTCCCAGCCTCCAGTAAGCCTTCGTTCCCAAGTTGGTTTCAGATTTGTGGCTCCAGGGTTGCTTTGTTAGGAGCCCGATGGGGTTCCCCACCAAAGCACCAGGGAAACCCCACCGAAGTGGATCTGAAAAATATGATCAGGAGGGGCTATTTGGCCTCTTTTTCCAGTCGGGCCAGCTCCCCATCGATCATTTTTTGGAAAATTTCCTTGGGTTGGGATCCTTCCACCATGAGACCGTTGATGAAGAAGGCCGGGGTGCCGGTGACGCCCAGACGTTGACCTTCCTCCATGTCCTTGGCCACACGGGCGGAATAGATGCCTTGATCCAGGCAGTTGTTGAAAGCCTCAATGTCGAGCTTCAGCTCTTTGGCATGTTCTTTCAGATTTTCCAGCTCCATGGCCTTCTGATTTTCAAAGAGGAGGTCATGGTAGGGCCAGAAAGCCCCTTGGTCAGCGGCACATTGTGAGGCTTCGCTCGCTTTGGGGGCTTTTTTGTGGAAGGGCAGGGGATAGTGGCGAAAAATCAGACGTATCTTG
Source organism: Magnetococcales bacterium (assembly GCA_015232395.1). Classification (NCBI taxonomy): domain Bacteria; kingdom Pseudomonadati; phylum Pseudomonadota; class Magnetococcia; order Magnetococcales; species Magnetococcales bacterium. The sequence continues at coordinate 11,633 of JADFZT010000017.1, forward strand.
TCGCCATATTGTTTCGAAAGCTCCTCCAGAGCTGGCTGAACCCGCTGGCAGTAGGGGCACTCAAAATCGGAAAATTCGATAATGGTGATAGGCGCATCGGGGTTGCCTTTGGCCAGATCTTCAGGGCCTCGGACATGGAAGCGGTGGGGCTCGGGGGCGGTCAAGTCGATCTTGGCATCATACTTTCGGGCCAGCCCCATGAGATAATTGGCCAAGGCAGCCTCCGACTGCTGTTCTTGCAGATATTCCTGTACCCGCTTTTCCATGCCTTTGCCCTTGTTGGGCAGGCGCTTGCTGTTTTTCTTGATGAAGGCGGAGACGTCGGCTTCACTGACCTGGGGGGTTTTTTTGGTGACCTTTTCTTCAAGAAGCTGGTCAACGCTCAACCCTTCGGCATCCGCTTCCAGGGTGAGGAGGCGATCTTCAACCATGACTTGAATTTGTTCCAGGCGCAGGGTGTAGAGCTGCTCTTGAATCTTTTGCAGTTTGCCCGCCAGGGATTTGTCCACTTCAGGCAGGGTTACCTTCCAGCTGCCGATGGAGGCGACGGCTGCCTTCTCTTCCGCCTGCCCGGGGGCAGCCAGTAAAAACAGACCTAAAAAGAGGATTGCCGTTCGTTTGATCACCCGAGTCTCCTTAAAACTACAATTGATAGATAGCTTGTGCCCGATTGCGAAACGCCGCCACCATCTGTTTGGAGGCTTGGGCAAACAGAGGGCCCAAGGTGACGTTCATCAGGGTGTTTGAAAACAGAAAATCGATGGTAAAATCGACCCGGGCTCCACCACCGCTCACCGGGCTGAAGGTCCAGACACTCTCCAGTCGTTTGAACGGGCCGGAACGGTGTTTGATTTCAACTTTTCGTCCGGGTTCCAGATAGTCAATGGTGTGAAAGGTTTGCCGGATGCCTTTGAAGGAGACGGTCATTTCCGACAAAAACTGTGTTTCGGTCTCCTCGCTCTTGGTGGCGTGAACGCACCAAGGTAAAAATTTTGGATAACTATCCATATCCACCACCAGGTCATACATCTGCTGGGGGGAATGGGGGACGGTAGCGGAGGCGGATATTTTGGGCATGAATCTCGACAAGGATGAAGATATTATTTGTAGATGACGTGAGCCCGTTTACGGAAGGCATCCAGCATCTGTTTGGATATGACCGTAAAGACCGGCCCCAGGACCATCTCCTTCAGGCGACTTTGAAACTTGAAGCGAATGAAAAATTCCACCCGTGAGCCTTTGCTGTCCGGCTTGAAGGCCCAGGTGCTGGTCAAATATTTGAACGGGCCGGAGCGCAGGGAGATATCGATCCGGCTTCCGGGGACGATTTTGTCCACGGTCTGAAAGGTTTCCCGCATCCCCTTGAAGGCCACGGTCATTTCAGCGGTAAACCCGTCCTCTTTTCGGTCGAAAACCCGGGATCCCACGCACCAGGGAAGGAACTGGGGATATTTTTCCACGTCTGCCACCAGGTCATACATCTGGGCGGCGGTGAAAGGGACTTTTTCGCTGATACGAAGCTGAGCCATATTGGGGTACCGCTGCTGTTGGCTGCTGTCAGAAATTGCCAGAGGTTCCTGAAAGGCAGGAATCGGCTGACCGAGTTGTCATTATCGATAAATTCAAATAGTCTAAAATTCGTGCCCTGGCAATGGACGCCGGTTGGAAAAAAGGAGATTTTCAACTCTTCCTCCATCAGGCAACTATGGGCTCAGTGATGTTGAGCCATTTCGTTTCTTTTTTCAAGGCGAGAGAGAACCATGACGATCCGTATCGGAATTAATGGGGCTGGACGAATCGGGCGGGCCATCTTGAGGGCTTCTCGAATGGATCCTCTTTTTGCCGATCTGGCCATCGTCGCCATCAACGATCCCGCCCCCAGGGAGGTGCTGGCCCATCTGATCAAACATGATTCGGTGATGGGGGCATTTCCAGGGGATCCAGTGCTTCTGGAGGAGGGGCTGCAACTGGCAGACCAAAATATCCTCCTCACCCATGCCCGGGAGCCGGGGGAGATCAACTGGGGGCGTGTCGGGGCCGATTATGTCATCGAGGCTTCCGGTCGATTCACCAGGCGGGATGCCGCTGAAAATCATTTTAAGGGAGGCGCCCGGCGGGTGGTGATTACCGCCCCTGCCAAGGGGGAGGTCAAGACCCTCGTCATGGGGGTCAACGAAGAGGAGTATGATCCCCGGCACCACACCATCGTTTCCAACGCCTCTTGCACCACCAACTGTCTGGCGCCCATGGCCCGGGTGGTGATGGAACGGTTTGGTCTGGAGCGTGGCTTGATGACCACCGTCCATGCGGTCACCAACGACCAGCGGCTCCTGGATGCTCCCCACACCGACCTGCGTCGTGCCCGGGCTGCCGGGGTTTCCATCATTCCCACCAGTACCGGGGCTGCTGCGGCCATTGGTTTGGTGATCCCCGCCTTGACCGGTCGTTTTGATGGTCTCTCGGTACGGGTGCCCACCCCCAATGTGTCCCTGGTGGATGCGGTTATGGAGTTGGGGCGTGATGTGAGCGTTGATGAACTGAACCAAGCTTTCCGGGAGGCTCAAAATCGCTATCTTGGCTATTGCGACGAACCTCTTGTTTCGGTGGATTATCAGGGTAATCCTCACTCCGGGGTGGTGGATGGTGATTCCACTCGGGCCATTGGCTCCACGGTCAAGGTGCTCACCTGGTATGACAACGAATGGGGTTATGCCAACCGGGTTCTCGACCTCATCCGTCACATGGATCGGGCTGCGATCTGACTGTCCCTGTCAGGGAAGCGCCCCCAGGGGGTCAAATACGAGTTGTCCAAGCTCAACATTCAGCCCTGGGATGGCTAAAACCAATAGGTATTCCCCTGGCCAACATTCACTCCCCTGACATTATAATAGGCTGCCGTGAATCGTCACCCTTCCAAACAGTCCCAAACCCCACCCCACCAATCCAGCGCCCTGGCGGCCAATCTTCTGGAGACCGCCGTGGAGCGGGTCACCATCGACCCTCGCCAGGAGACCCTGCGCCTGGTGGTGCGGGAGTATGCCGGTATTCTCAATGTTTTGGATCGGCTGCTGCTGGAGATCAATCACCCCTATCGCAACTGGCGGCTTATTTTGCCGGAGCTGCGGGGGTTCGTGCTCAAAAATGCCTCCCGCTTCGTCAACCACGAGCAGGGGCCTGAATGTTTTTCCCTCTTTTTTGATCTTTTTCAACAAGCCTGGTCGGTGCCGGGGCGGGATGGCCCTTCGTCAGCGGCCCTGGAGGGAGTTACAGCGGTACTCGATAAATGGACCAGCCAGCTGCAGCCTTGGCTGCTGCATCGCTACATGCCGGTTTATAACCGAATCTTCAGTGTGTTGTCCCAGCTTCCCCCCACCCACCTGCTGCATCTTTCCCAGAGTCGCCATCCCCTGAAACGAACCCTCTCCCAGGTTTTGGCCAAATGGACCAAATCGGGGGAAGAGAATGGGCTTGACCCTCAGTCGGTGAAAGCGCTTTTTGTCCAATCCCTGCGGGTGACCTACCGCCACTGGCTGGAGCAGACCGATCCGATTGTATATGCCTGTCCTCATGGAGAGGAGGCCTTCGAGGTGATCTCCCATGGGACTCTTGGCGCTTCGTTGCAAGTGGTGGAGGAGATTGCCGAGGTAGCTGCCCCGGGGATTGGAGAGCTGACCCGTTTAAGCCAGCTTCCTTCATTTCTCGATATTGTCCGAGGCTATCGATTGGCGGCTGAGCGGTTGGGGCAGCAGACCAATGGCGAAGGTTCCGCCGCCCAGTGGCGGGAGTTGGAAAGTCGTAAATTACGCTTCATGTTTCACATCATGGAGACCGATGGCCTGGTGTTGATCCATGAGGAGACCCTGCGGGAGATCAATCGCAGCCTGGTGCATTTGGTACAGCTTAAACAGGGATTCGAGGAGATCGAGGCCTTTTTGCTCAGGACCTTCGAATTTTTAAACGCCAACGTGGTGAAATATCCCCACACCGCGCTCCAGTGCATCGAGGTGTTGGGGCGGGAGGTGTTTGATCGCAACAACAGCCTTTTGGTGGAAGCCTTTCTGGGGCAGGTGGTGGGGTTTGGATTTCAATACCGGTTGGTCAAGGGGGTGGGGGAGGATTGGCAGCCTATCTGTAATCCGGCCCATCTTTATAACATTCGGGTGTGGTTGAACCTGATCACCCTGAACCCCAAATGGTGCTCCACGCTGATTTCGGCCCTGATCATCAATCTGCGCCTGAGTGGCACCCTCATTCGGGATACGGACCTGTTCCAAAAAGAGGTCACCCGGCTGCTCAACTCCAATCACCAGCCGGTCTACAACCTGGTCAAGCAGTTTACCCGCATTCTGCCGGTCTATTTTAACGAGATCGGTGCCGAAGGGGAGCTGCGGGATGTCTCTACCGAGCTGGATGAAATCTGGAAGCGTCATGACCGGGTGATCCACTTTTTGCGCAAGCAGTGCCATGTGGAGTCCACCAACCTGATTGTGGAGATGGTTCGGGCGATTCTCCACTATTGGCGCACTGGGGAGACCCGGGGATTGACTCCTTTTTTAGTGGAGTCGGTGTTGAAGGAGGCCCGGGGGGAGGGACCCTGTTTTGATGATGTCCACCGGGTGATGGTGCGGCTTTTCGAAGTGGCCGGGATCAAACAGGAAGAGACGCTGCTCAACACCCCTTTGGCGGAGATTGAGGGGTGGATCATGTCCCAGGAGGAGGTGCCCGAAACCGAACGCCGACGGGTCTTTCTCCTGATTCGCCTCTACCAGTTGTTAAATCTCAAATATAATCTGGGCCACCACGGCATTTTGGAGCATCTGCGCTGGGTCAAGGGGCAGGGGTTTGCCGGGCTTTCCTCCCTGATCAAGTCCTTGGAACGGGGCGATTCGGGCTATAGCCTGTTGCGGGCGCTGCTCAAGGCTCTGGAGGCGTTGAAGGAGATCATCCATTCCGACGAGGTGTTTCCAGCTCGGGAGGAAATTTATCAGAAGCGCCATATTGCTGTGGATATTCCCTCGGTTTATGGGCGTTACCAGGAAAAAAAATTCGATGCCCTGTCGTTGACCTTCCGTCTGGAAAATCTTGCCCGGGTCCAACTGGAGGGGCTGGTTACCAAAATTCCCGATGGTTTTATCACCCAGGCGGCCTTTTATAAAGTAGCTAAATATCTGGGGATTTTCATGCGGGCGCTGGCGTTGGACGGCATCGCCTCCCGACGCTTGCGCAATCTCCAGGCGGTGCTGGAACGCTCCCTGGAGCTGAATCAATTTTCCTACCACCAGTATGTGGATATTTTTCGGGGCTTTTCCCAGGGGGTGAAAAATATCATCTCCACCTATTATGTCAGCCACCACCGGGACAACCTGGCCCGTATCGTTCCCGGCTTTACCGAGGAGACGCTGCTACCCAAATATCAGGCGATGTGGGATGGGGAGGATGGCAATGCTTCCCTTGAGCGGATCAGTGAAACCTTCATGCGGGATCTGATTGCCGAAACCCTGGGGCTGCAACCCTTTGATAACTTTATCACCCGTATTTTTCAGACCCTCTCCCAGCAGGAGGAGGGCCAGCTGCCCGCCCGGCTCCTGGATCAGCTGATGACTTATGATCCGGCCAAGCTTTTTTGCTCGTTGCAGCAGCCGGACAAGCGCACCCGCAATGTGATTCATCTGGGCTACAAGGGGTACAATCTGGAACAGCTTCTGGCGTTTGGTGCGCCGGTGCCCGCCGGGGTGGTGGTCACCACGGAATATTTCCGCTGCCAGGAGGTGATTCGTACCCATGAGCCCGCCAAAGCCGATTTTTTGGAGCAGATGCGGGAGAATGTGGCTCACATTGAGGAGCAGACCGGGCTCGCCTTTGGGGTGGCGGAAAATCCGCTGCTTCTCTCCGTGCGCTCCGGGGCTCTGATCTCCATGCCGGGGATGATGCAAACCATCCACAATGTGGGGATCAACGAGGAGATCGTCAAAGGGTTGATCAAGCAGTCCGGGCACTCCTTTTTTGCCTGGGACAACTATCGCCGCTTTATCCAATCCTGGTCCATGGCCTATTCGGTGGGGCGCAGCACCTTCAGTGATCTGATGTGGGCTGCCAAGCGGCGTTATGGGGTGAAAAAAAAGCGGCATTTTACCTCGGAGCAGATGGAAGAGCTGGCGATAACCTACAAAAAAAAGGCCCTCTCGGTGGGTATTCCCATTCCGGAGGATCCCTGGGAGCAGTTGGATCTGGCGATTGAGCGGGTGGCGGACTCCTGGAATGCCCTCAAGGCCAAGGAGTATCGCAAGATCATGAATATCTCCAACGATTGGGGGACCGCTGTGGTGTTGCAGCGCATGGTCTATGGCAACATCCATGGTGCGGCTGGCAGCGGTGTGCTTTTTACGGCTCATCCCCATCGCAAGCTGGACCGGGTGGTGTTGTGGGGGGATTATACCGCTGGCAATCAGGGGGAGGATATTGTCGGGGGGCTGGTTTCCACCAACCCCATCTCCCTGGAGCAGTGTCAGTATGACAAGCGCGACCCCGATACCGCCCTGGAGCGCTGTTTTCCAGAGGTCTATCAGGCCCTGCTCAAATATGCCCAGCTTTTGGTCTATGATCTGGGCTGGACTCCCCAGGAGATTGAGTTTACCTATGACGGCCCCCAGTCGGACAATCTCTTTATCCTCCAGAGTCGGGATATGGTGACCGGGGGGATGGATCAGCACGAGGGAGGGGTTTTTCAGGATAGCGAGGAACTGGATCAAAATCGTCTGGCCAAAGGCATCGGGGTGAGCGGTGGAGCGCTCTGTGGCCGAGCGGTGTTTAACCTGGAGCAGATTGAGCGCGCCAGAGTTGAATTTGGGGCGGACCTGTTGATCCTGATCCGCTATGATACGGTGCCTGACGACATTCGGGAAATTTCCATGGCGGAAGGATTGCTCACCGCCCGTGGCGGGCAAACCTCCCATGCGGCGATTGTTGCGGCCCGCCTCAATCGTACCTGTGTGGTGGGGTGTGAGGCGATGACCGTACGGGAAAATCCCGGGCGCTGTGAAGTGAATGGCCAAGTGATCCACTATGGTGACCCCATCAGCATTGAGGGGCATCACGGTCAGCTCTACAAGGGGTGGCATCCTTTGGCTACCCAGAGATGGGTTCCGGCGGCAGGGATTGCATCGGATGCGGGTTAGGTGACCTTCGAAGTGTGGGCCAGGTGGTTTTAACCTGAATCCGGCGGTTGGGTGTGTGGGGCGGCTGTCGTGTGAGGAAAGCTGTATCATTTGGCGGTTTCAGTGGGATTGAACGTCAGCCTGGACTGGGCTGGTGAGGATGAATATAAAATTGGCGGCTCTGGCCAGGACCGGCCTGAAGCCCGGAACCGGTGGTTTGGTTTTTAACGAGAGAGAGGAATTCTCATGATACTCGGCATCAACAGCATGGGCCGTATCGGTAAATTGACCCTGTGGCACCATGTGGCCCGCAAACATTTTTCCGGCTTGGTGGTCAACCTGGGTCGGGATGTTGGTAAAAGCCTGGAAGATGTGGCGCAGGTGGTGGAAAAAGATTCCAGCTATGGTCGCTTGGGGCAGTTTATCCACGGCTTCAATGGCGGAAGAGTGATCGAAAATCTGGATGAACAAGCCGGGACCATGACCATCGACGGCATGCCGGTCAAATTTTTGCGGGAACACCGCAATCCAAGGGAGATTCAATGGCGCAGCCACAAGGCCCGTCTGGTGGTGGATTGTACCGGGGTGTTCAACGACCCCACGGTGCCTGCCGATGCGCCCGGGGGAGCCTTGCGGGGGCATCTGGAGGGGGGGGCTGAAAAAGTCGTGCTCTCAGCCCCTTTCAAGATCAAAAACAAAGGTCTCTCCATGCCCGACGATGCTGTCACCACGGTGATGGGCATCAACGATGAGGTGTTTGAAACCGACCGCCACACCGTCATTTCAGCGGCCTCCTGCACCACCACCTGTCTCAGCTATATGATGAAGCCGCTGCTGGACCGCTTTGGTACCGAGCGCTTGCTGTCGGCCTCCATGGTGACGGTCCATGCCGCTACCGGCAGCCAAAAGGTGCTGGATGCCATGCCCAAGGCCGGGGCCAAGGATTTGCGTAAAAATCGCAGCATTCTCAACAATATTATCCTCACCACCACCGGAGCGGCCAAGGCCTTGCCTCTGGTGATTCCGGAAATGTCCAAGATCGGTTTCATGGCGGAATCGGTCCGGGTACCCACTGCCACCGGTTCTCTGACCATCCTCACCTTGAATCTCCAGCCCAAGGTAGCCACCAATGGGGAGAGTCGCAGTGATATCAATCGGGAGGTGATCAACCAAATCTATCGGGAGGCTGCCGAAGGCCCCTATAGCGGTCACCTGGTTTATACCAGCGAACAAAACGTCTCCTCCGATATGATCGGCTATCCTCGGGCGGCCACGGTGATTGAGGGGCAGGAGACCCACACCCGTACCGCTTTCATTCATGTCAATACCAGTGAAGTGGCCAATATTTCTGAAGAGGCGCGCACCTTGCTGGCTAATGCTCCCCTGGAAGTGCCGGTCACCCAGGCGGTGATCTATGGTTGGTATGACAATGAGCTGGGCAGCTATGCCAGCATGTTGGGGGATCTGGTGGTCTCTATTTCGGAAAAGATGTTCTAAAGCGTTTTCCTCTCTTCCCCGGCGGTTGGAAGCGTCGGGGAAGAGAGGGTAACTTTGGCGCTCATCCGGGGTGTCAGGATGGGGGAGGGGGCTTGCGTTCGGTTTTGCCCTGGCCCGTCAAGGTGGGAGGAGGGCGGGCGGTCAATATTCCGGTTGGGTGACGGTGAGGCCAAAGATCTGCCACATCTGCATGCCTCCCCGATAGTAGAAGATTTTTTCTGTGGGATAGCCCAGCTCCAATAGTCCCCGGATGGCTGCCGGGGATTGTCCACACCAGGGGCCGTTACACCATACCGCCAGGGAGTTGGCCGACGAAAAATCCCAGCCATGATCTGTTTGCACCGCACCAAAAAGTTCCAGGTTGTCAGCAATGGTAATGGGATCCGCCCCCATGGAGAGGTTGATGTCGATATAGGGGACGTTAACCGAGCCGGGGATGGTGCCTCGGGCGTGCCAGTTCGGAGAGCGGGCATCCACCAGCAGGCCGGTACCATCCTGGAGATGGGTGAGCATGAAGGCTACCAACTCCACCTCTCCGATGGTTTTTACTCCGGGGGCGACTTCCATGGGTTGGGCGCAGTAGGGGGGGCAGCGGCGCCCGGTTTTGGCAAAGGCGCTATGCAGGGTAGCGTTGGGGTCGGCTTGTCGTTTGACTTCGACGGTTTTGGAGCCGTGCTTGACGGTAAAGCTGCCGATGTTGTCGGTGATGTTGGTGGAAAATGCCCAACTTTCCCAGGAGATGCCTGTAATCAGCAAGGCCGCGATGGCCATCCATACGGATTTGATCCTCATAACCGTCCCCTGAAGGTTGTCAGCTCATGGTTGAGTTTGATTTTCCATCATGCCAAGGATGATCTGGAAATGACTGAAGAGGAAGAGAAAAAAGGATTTTTTGCTTATTTTTATTGTCACCTCAGAATATAATAGCAAATGTGGCCTGCCAAAATAAAGTTTGCCACCATCTCTTTGCTGGCGCTCTTATCAACTCTGGAAGAGAGGTTCAGGCGCACCTTGCCAACCTTTTGGCTCAATTTGTGAATTATCGTCCGTGTCGGTCGGTTGTGTGATGGGTGTTGATCCAGGGAAGCTCTCTTTGGCCTGTTTGGGAGTGGCCGCTGATGGAGCGTTGTTGAACTTGGATTCGTTAAGGTGGATGTGTCTGTTTTCAGGGAAGATATCTGGTGAAACTGCAGGAAAATGATCGAATTGCCGTCATCGGTGGTGGGCCTGCCGGTGCCATGACCGGCTTTTTTCTCCTGGAGCTGGCCAGTCGCATCGGGCTCACCCTCCAGGTGGATATCTATGAACCCAGGGATTTCAGCCTGCACGGCCCCAAAGGGTGCAACATGTGTGCGGGGGTGGTTTCCGAATCCCTGGTGCAGACCCTGGCAGCCGAGGGGATCAACTTGCCCCCCATGGTCGTTCAACGGGGAATCGACTCCTATGTTTTGCACACCAGTGATCTAAAACCGGTCTCCATCGACACCCCGGCAGATGATCTGCGCATTGCCACGGTTTTTCGTGGAGGTGGTCCCCGTCAGCCCACAGGGGATCAGCAGTGGGGGGGATTTGATCACTATCTGTTGGAGTTGGCCAGTGAGAGGGGTGCTCGGGTAGTCCCTGAAAAGGTATCGGATCTCACCTTCGACAAAGACCGTCCCCAGGTGGTGATCCGTTCGGGGGAGCGAGTTACCTATGACTTTTTGGTAGGGGCGGTGGGGGTCAATGCGCCTATCCTGAAAAAATTTGAAAACCTCACCGGCCCGGAGTTTAAACCGCCGCCGGTCACCCGGGGGTTTGTCTCGGAAATCTATCTGGGATCCGAGGTGGTTCAGGAATATCTGGGCAGCTCCATGCATATCTTTTTGTTGGATATCAAAGGGCTGAAGTTTGCCGCCATCATCCCCAAGGTGGAATATGTCACGGTCTGCCTCATGGGGGATGATATCGACAAGGAGCTGGTCCGGCAGTTTATGACCTCTGCGGAAGTGCGAAGCTGTTTTCCCCCTGATTTTGAGTGGAAAAAGGGGATGAGCAATGTGTGCGAGGTGGGGGAGCAGGTCTGCACATGTGCCCCCAAGCTCAATGTCGGGCCTGCGGTTCAGCCCTTTGCCGACCGGGTGGTGATGGTTGGGGACAGTGCGGTTTCCCGTCTCTATAAGGATGGCATTGGTGCCGCTTATCTCACAGCCAAGGCGGTGGCGGTGACCTCTGTCTTTTTTGGGATCTCCAAAAACGATTTTGAGGCCCAATACAAACCGGTCTATGGACGGGTCGCCTTCGATAACCGCATCGGCACGGTGATTTTTTTGATCACGCTGCTCTATCAAAAGCTGCGCTTCATGCGCCGGGGCATGGTGCGGATGGTGATGGATGAAGAGTCCATGACCTTTCAACGACGGATCATGAGTCGGGTGTTGTGGGATACCTTCACCGGAAGCGCCACCTATCGGGAAATCTTTTTGCGTACCCTGACCCCGATTTTCTTTTTGCGTCTGGTGGGGGCCACGATCAAATCCTACTGGTCGACGTTGCGAGGTAAGGGGCACGATCGGGAAATAGCGGGGTAGGGGCGTGGGGCTGGATTGGATTGTGGCAGGCTTTTTCAAACAAAAGCGGCCTTCGGGAGGGATCCTGAAGGCCGCTTTTGTTTGTTTCATCCCCTTTCGAAAGGCCACATCAGCAAAGGGGGGGGCTGGTTTGTTTGATCAGGCAGAGGGACCACTCTCTCGCACCGATTCCGATACCCGATCGGCAAATTGGGTAAAGTTTTCATTGAAGCGTCCTGCCAGATAACCCGCTTTTTCATCGTAGGCAGAGGGATCCTGCCAGGTGGAGCGGGGTTCCAACAGGCTGCTGGATACCCCTTCGATGGCTTTGGGGATCTCCAGGCCAAACACCGAATCACTCCGGGTTTCGACCCCGTTCAATTCATTGGCCAAAATCCGGTCGATGATGGTGCGGGTATCCCGGATGGGCATGCGGTGTCCCTCGCCGTGGGGGCCACCGGTCCAGCCGGTGTTGACCAGCCAGCAGCGGGCGCCGGTTTCATCCAAAATGTTGCCCAGCATGTTGGCATAGACCACCGGATCGAGAATCATGAAGGGGGCCCCAAAGCAGGCGGAAAAGGTGGCCTTGGGAGAGGTGAGACCCCGCTCGGTACCGGCCAGCTTGGCGGTATAGCCTGAGAGAAAGTGATACATCGCCTGATCCCGGGAGAGGGCGGCGACGGGTGGTAGAATGCCAAAGGCGTCGGCGGTGAGCAGGATGACGTGTTTGGGGTGGCCTCCCTGGCCGCTGGGCTGGATGTTGGAGAGGGAGGTCAGGGGATAGGCTGCCCGGGTGTTTTCGGTGAGCTGGTCGTCGTCCAGATCCACCTTGCGGCTGGTGGAGTCGATGATGACATTCTCCAGCACAGTGCCGAATTTACGGGTACAGGTGAAAATTTCCGGTTCGGCCTCCTGGGAGAGGTGGATCACCTTGGCGTAACAGCCCCCTTCAAAGTTAAAGACGCCGTTTTTGGACCAGCCGTGCTCATCATCACCGATCATGCGCCGGCGGGGGTCGGTGGAGAGGGTGGTTTTACCGGTTCCGGAGAGGCCGAAAAAGATCGCCACATCATCCTGTTCGCCAATATTGGCCGAGCAGTGCATGGGCAGGACATCTTCTTCCGGGAGGAGATAATTCATCACCGTAAAGATCGATTTTTTAATCTCACCGGCATAACCCGTGCCCCCGATCAGGATTTCCCTGCGGGCGGGGTGGAGTACGATGAAGGCCTCGCTGCGGGTGCCGTCGATGGCGGGGTCGGCTTTAAAACCGGGAGCGCCGATCACCGTATAGTTGGGCTCGATGATGGCTTGATCGAATTCCCGGGGATGAATAAACAGGTTGCGGGCAAAGAGCGCCTGCCAGGCCCAGGTGGTCACCACCCGTACCCGTCGCTGATGGTTGGCATCGGCTCCCACCCGGCACTCCTGGACAAACAGATCCCGGTTTTGCAGATAAGCGGTGAGCCGGTTGCGCAATCGATCGTATTGTTTCTCCTCGAAGGGCCGGTTAACCTCACCCCAGGCGATTTTGTCACGGCTTTCGGGTTCGTTGACAATAAACTTATCGTTGGCCGAGCGACCGGTATAGACACCGGTTTCCACCACGGCGGCACCCCCGTAGGCCAGATGTCCCTCTTTACGGGCAATGATCTGTTCGTAGAGTTCCGGAGTTGAGAGGTCCAGGAAAACACTCTTGGGATTGACCACGCCACAGGCGGCCAGTTGCTGGGTGACGGTGTCGATGCGTTCCTGGGGGTTGTTGGAGGTGGGCATGAGACTGGTTACCTTTTCAAGCTGGGGATGATGTATCCGATCCGACAGATTGCGATGGGTGTGTTCGCAACTGTTTGATCAAAGTCAAGAACCCACATCTTGCCACAATTGACCTCTCCACTTCCAGTTGAATGGAATGGAAAAATAACCGTTTATGGCCCCAACTTGCATCCCATCTCACAGGGAGAGAGAGAGGACGGGGGGCTTGTTTGGGAGGGTGCAATCCGGAAGTCTGGGCTGGTTTGGCCGCTGATTCAGGGGGGATAAAATCAGTGTGGCAGGTGTTTCAGTGGATTTAAGGGCTTGATGGAGTAGCGTAGCTCAAAATGCAGGCGGGGGGTTTCGGCGTGGCCGGATTGGCCCGAGAGAGCGATTTTTTGCCCGGCTTTGACGATCTCTCCCCGGGAGACCAACAATTTTTGGTTGTAGGCATAGGCGGTCATGTAGGAGCCGCCGTGGCGTAAAATGATCAAATTACCCAAACCGGGCAGGCCACTGTCGGCATAGGCCACCTCCCCGGCAGCCGATGCCAGCACCGGTGTGCCCACCTTGGCTTGGATGTCGATACCGTTGTTGCGGCCCTGTCCCCGCTTGCCAAAGCGGCTTAAAATTTTACCCTTGAGAGGCCATCTCCAACGGGTGGGGGGCTTGGATTTGTCAAAGGCCGATTTACCATATTTTTTTCTGGAAGAATTCGAGGCACTGTTGGCTGAAGCCTTCCGGATAGAGCGTTTTTTGGGTTTGGCAGTGGGGGCTGGAGGGGGATTTTCCCAGACCGAAGCCCGTTGATTTCCAGAGAGAGTCCGGCTGGTGCTCAGTTGTGGCGGTGGGGAGATGGTCTCCTTTTTGACGGGGCTTGAAAGGGCACTGGACGACCCGCTGAGTGATGGGTTGTTATAGTTGGGTATGGGCAGAGTCGTGCTCATCCGGGGAGAGCCGGGTGGGGTGCTCACCAGGGGTCTTGTTGGCTGTGTGGCTGTCAGAGATTTTGTCGGTGGCGTTACCAGAGGCTTTGTGGGGGTACTCACCAGAGGCTTTGTGGGGGTACTCACCAGAGGCTTTGTGGGGGTACTCACCAAAGGTTTGGTGGAGGCTGTGCTTTTTTTGGCAGAGGGGGCGGTTTTGGGCTGGGGAGGGGTCAGCCGCAATCTTTGCCCCACATAGAGCATGTCGGGGTTGTCGATTTTATTCCAGGCCGCCAGATCTTCCACATCCAGACCGTGAACCACGGCGATGGCCCAGAGGGCGTCTCCCGGGGCGATGGTATAATAGCCCGACTGGGAGCGATTGATGCTGGGAGCGGTGGGCTTCTGTTTCCAGGAGATGGCCGGACCTTCGGCGATGCGAATTTTGGCAGGTTCCATCTGCGCACAGCCCGTCACAGCAAGCATCGCCAGCGCCACCAGCCAGGGCCGGGATCGGTGATTCAGGCGGTTGTGATTTGAGCTGTTCATCAGGCAGTCGAAACCTAAACCATTCATCATAGGATCAGCTTAACCGCAATGATCGCTACGACCACCATCACCATGATGATTGCTGTCAGCAGCCCCAGGTGGCGTTCCACCAACAGCCGCAAGCGCTCTCCACCCCACATCAAAAGCCCCGCCACCAGGAAAAAACGCGCCCCTCGGGAGAGGATGGAAACCACCATGAACACCGCAAAGTTGGAATGCAGCGCACCAGCGGTGATGGTGAACAGCTTATAGGGAATGGGGGAAAATCCGGCAATACCCACAATCCAGACGTCATACTGGCGGAAGAGTTCGGAAACGTGCTGATATTTTTCTGCGGCACCATAAAACTGAATGATCGGCTCGCCAATCCATTGCCAAAAGTGATAGCCGATCAGATAGCCGAATCCTCCCCCCAAAGCCGAACCCAGCGTACACACCCCAGCAATCACCAAACCCCGTTTGGGGGCGGCCATCACCATGGGAATCAGCAGGATGTCCGGTGGTATGGGAAAAAAAGAGGACTCCACAAAGGCGATGAAAAAGATGGCGGGCAGGGCCTGGGGGGAGCTGGCCCACTGCATGGTCCAGTCATAAAGCTTGCGAATCATGAGACCCCTTCCCAGCCCGCTTTTCCCACCAGGGGGACAAAGCAGCACGCTTCCAGCTCTTCCCGGATGATCTGGCTTGGGGAACGCCCCCCTTTTATTTTGACCAACAGCTGGCCGGAAAGCCCCCCTTCAGGAACCATCAAGGTGCCGCCGTCCTGCAACTGGCGGGTCAGATTTTCCGGAATGACCGGTGCCCCGGCGGTCACCAGGATGCGATCAAATTGTCGTTTCATGGGCCAGCCCAGACTACCATCTCCCACTCGGAAAACGATATTGGTCATGCCCATTTCCGTGAGGCGACGCTTGGCATTTTCAGCGAGTTTTGGCAGGCGTTCGATGGTATAGACCCGGCGGCAGAGGCGAGAGAGCACAGCGGTTTGATATCCCGATCCGGTGCCGATCTCCAATACTTCT
The DNA here is from genome assembly GCA_015232395.1 of Magnetococcales bacterium. Classification (NCBI taxonomy): domain Bacteria; kingdom Pseudomonadati; phylum Pseudomonadota; class Magnetococcia; order Magnetococcales; species Magnetococcales bacterium. The sequence continues at coordinate 27,085 of JADFZT010000017.1, forward strand.
TCACGACCGGTCAACCCCAGGGCTTCGGTCATGCGGGCTACGGTATAGGGTTGGGAGAGTGTCTGGCCTTCACCGATGGGCAGAGTCGCATCGCTATAGGCGCGTCCAGCAAGGGCTTCGTCGACAAATTGGTGTCGGGGAATCTCTCCCATCACCTTGAGAACCCGTGGATCGCTGATCCCTTGGGATTTCAGTTGGGTTTCCACCATGCGTTGTCTGGGGCGGACAAAGACCCTTTCCCGAACCGGAGAGGGGGGCGGCTTGGGGGTCGCTGAGCGAAAACGGCTCGCCAGACGTTTCCGGTCGGTGAAGGGAAAAAGAGAGGCTGTGGAGTTTCTGGCAGACACCGTTATCCCTTTAGACTGTCGTTAGGTCAAACCACTGGTGGAGGAAATGGGACAGGTTTGAGCAGGCGCTCCGGTTCAGTGGCGCGATTCTTCTCTTGCCGTGGACTGATATGGTCATGACCATCTGGAACGTCAACCCCCCAACCCCTTTGGACTTCGATTACTGTTTATTATTGACGCGGGTTCTGAGAATTTGGCTCGGCTTGAAGGTTAAAACCTTCCGGGCGGTGATTTCAATCTCTTCGCCGGTTTTGGGATTGCGTCCCCGGCGGGGGGATTTTTGACGGATGTTGAAATTGCCGAACCCCGAAATTTTGACCTCTTCACTCTCTTCCAGGTTTTCCCGGATGATTTCAAAAATATCGTCAACGATTTCAGCGGTTTCTTTCTTGGGACGGCCAAGACGCCGGTAGACGGCTTCCACAATGTCGGCTTTGGTCATGAAACGCTTCCCCGGTAGTCAGGATGCTCTATTCTTAAGTGTTGGGCTCTCTGTAGGAGAGGGCCCTCGGCGGTTTGATTTTTTTTGTAGCCGACACCGGGATGCGATGGTTTGCGGGATGGTGGCAGCTGCGTGGGTGTTTTAATTCACAAACCCTGCCAACATGTTCAGCCGTGTGGAAAATTCCTCGTTTTTTCTGATCAGTAGGAAGGAGAGGGGGCTTCTGGAGATATCTTGGAAGGGGCGTATATCATCCTAAATCCGGCAGTTGGGCGTACGTACATGCCCCAGCCTCTTGATCCACCAAGCAAATCGGGAGAAAGTCTTGTGACCAATCAGGTGACAGCGATTTCTCCCAATTCACTATGCGAACCAATATTCTGCACCAGCCATACACGCCCAACTGCCGGATTTAGGATCATGAACACAGGCCGCTACAGCCATCCTTTTGCAGCCCCTCCATAAAAGGGGCTTTCCTGCCTATCAGATAAAAGGATAGGCGGGTGGATGGCTGCTGTTAACGACGGGAAATCAACGCAGGGTGGCAGAAAACCGTTCAGCCATGCGGGTGGTGATGCGTTGGGCCAGCTCCTGGCTTTCGGCATCTTTGAGGGTTCGGTCGGGGGCTTGAAAAACCACTCCCAGTGCCAGACTTTTCTGTCCTTCGGGCACATGTTTGCCGGTATAGAGGTCGAAGAGGGTCACCTCTTTGATAAGACTGGGATCCACTGAGGCGATCTCCTCCAGAAAATCCCGGGCCGGGACTTCTTGGGGTACCAGAAAGGCAAAATCCCGATCCACCGCTGGAAAACGGCTCATTTCTTCTTTGCCACGCTCCTGGGTGGGAGTGAGAAGGGGGGAGCAATCCAGTTCAAAGATGAAAAGCGGCTGTGAGGCGTCCAGGCTTTCCTGGAGACGGGGGTGGAGTTGACCGATCCAGCCGATGCTTTTTTGATTCTTTTTAGGGCCTTTTTTGCCAGCGAGCACCAGCTCGGCTTTCTGACCTGGATGGAGAAAATCGGGGCCTCCAGGGGTAAAGTGGGGGGAGGGGTGGGAGAGAGCCGTCAGCAGCGCCTCCAGATCCCCCTTCAAATCAAAAAAATCGCAGTCACGGGCAGGGGTGTGCCAGTTGCGCCCAGTGGCTGAGCCGCTGACAAGCCCGGCCAGCCGTTCCACCTCTACCAGGTTGCCTTGGGCGTCCGGTAGAAAAATCCGGCCCATCTCAAACAGATGCAGATCGTGATTCCCCCGGCTCAGGTTACGCGCCGCTGTTTCCAGCAGACCCGCAATCAAGGTGGTACGCATCACCCCTTGTTCTTCGGAGATGGGATTTTGCAGGGGAATGGGGGTGTGGTCAGGATCGAATTGTCCCTGCCGCTCAGCACTGATAAAGGCATAGTTGATGGTTTCCAGATAGCCCATGCCCGATAACACCCGTCGGGTGCGCTGGGCCTGCTCCTTCAGGGGATCGGCAGGCATCGATTCCGCTGCTCCCACCGGCAGCTTGGAAGGAACCTGGTCATAGCCGTAGAGACGCACGATCTCTTCCACCAGATCCTCTTCCCGCTTGAGATCGTGACGGAAGGGGGGGGCTTGATAGTAGGCAACACCGGCAGAATCCTGGGCCTTGCCACTGTTTTCCACCAAACGACAGCCCAAGCGATCCAGCATGCCCTGTATCCGCTCAGCCGTCAGGTCAATGCCCCCCAGCTGATTGGCCCGTTCATAGCGAAAGGGGATGGGGGGGGTGGGTTGCCACTGGCCGCTATCGACCAGGGTCGCAGGTTGGATCTCACCTCCTGCCAGCTCCACAATCAGGGCTGTCGCCCGATCCATGGCTTTTTTGAGGCCTTCGGGATCAATTCCCCGCTCAAAGCGATGGCGGGAGTCGGAGTGGATGCCCAGTTTTCGTCCGGTGCGTGCGGTGCGGATGGGATTGAAATAGGCCGCTTCCAGAAAAATATCGGTGGTCTTTTCAACCACACCGCTCTCCTCACCCCCCAGGATGCCCGCCAGGGCCAGGGGGCGTTTTTGATCGGCGATCAAGGTCATCTGATCGGTGAGCGTGCGCTTTTCCCCATCCAGGGTGGTGAGGGTCTCTCCGGCAACTGCGCGACGTACCACGATGGGCAGGGAAAGCTGGTTGAGATCAAAGGCGTGCATCGGATGGTTCATGTCCAGCAGAATAAAATTGGTCACATCCACCACATTATTGATGGCCCGCAACCCTACCGATTCCAATCTTTGCTGCAACCACTCCGGGCTGGGGCCGACTTTGACCCCCCGGATGATGCGCCCGGCATAGCGGGGGCAACCTTCTGAATCGTCGATCACCACATCAGCGCCGTCCTCATTCCAGGGGCCTGGGGCAATGTCGAGGGGCCTCATTTTTCCAGCTTCCAGCGCCGCCAGCTCCCGAGCCACCCCTCGCACGCCCAGACAATCGCCGCGATTGGGGGTGAGATCCAGCTCGAAGAGCACATCGTTGCGCCCCAGAGCGTCGGCAATCGGGCTGCCCACCGGCGTCTCTTCCGGCAATATCAGAATGCCCTCGGCGCTTTCAGCCAATCCCAACTCCGCGACCGAGCAGAGCATGCCTTCGGAGACTTCCCCACGGATTTTACCTTTTTTGATCTTGAGGCCGTTGGGGAGCTTGGCTCCAACACCAGCCACGGCCACTTTATCGCCGATTTTGTGGTTGGTCGCGCCACAAACGATGGGTAGCGTCTCACCGTCACCCTCTCCCACCCGCACCCGGCAGAGGGTCAAGCGGTCGGCATTGGGATGGCGCTCCACTGATTCGAGCTGTCCCACCTGGACTTTTTCCAGGCCTTGGGCCAAATCAACCAGGCTATCGAGTTCAAGCCCCGCCATGGTGAGTTTATCTCCAATCTCCCGGGGAGAGAGATCGGAATCCAGATGGGTGAGGAGCCAGTGGTGGGTCAACTTCATGGCGGTTTCTCTTCAAAGGTCCATCAGGCGGATTGTCGGGCCTGAATGAGGGTTTTCGGGAGGCTGTTTTACGCGCCTCGAAACGGGTTCAGCGAATCAACAGGCTATCGGGAGAGTCTTTTATCCAGACAGCAGGCCATCAGGCCATCAGGGCGTGGCGGTTTAAAAAGCGGATGTCATTATCAAAAAAGGTTCTGAGATCGCCGATGCCGTGTTTGAGCATGGCGAGTCGCTCAACCCCCATGCCAAAGGCAAAGCCGGAGTGGCTCTCTCGATCAATGCCAACATTTTCCAGGACGGCCGGATGGATCATGCCGCAGCCCAAGACTTCCAGCCAACCAGTCCCCTTGCATACCCGGCACCCCTTGCCGTTACAAAACAGGCAGCCCATATCCACCTCTGCCGAAGGCTCGGTAAAGGGGAAGAACGAGGGGCGAAAGCGCACCGGCAGCTCCCGCTCGAAATAGCGCACCAAAAAGGCTTCCAGCAACCCCTTGAGTTCGCCGAAGTGGACCCCTTCATCCACCATGAATCCCTCCACCTGATGAAACATCGGGGTGTGGGTCAGGTCCGAGTCGCAGCGAAATACCTTGCCAGGGGCGATAATACGTAGAGGCGGCTTGCGGTTTTCCATCACCCGGATCTGAACCGGGGAGGTGTGGGTTCTCAGCACCCTCGGCTTGCCGTCGGGATCCGGGGGCAGATAAAAAGTATCGTGCATCTCCCGGGCGGGGTGGTCCGAGGGAATGTTCAGGGCTTCAAAGTTATGCCAGTCACTCTCCACCTCGGGCCCCGAGGCCTCGGAAAATCCCATCTGGGCAAAAATAGCGGCAATCTCCCCCAGGGTGCGGGTGATGGGGTGTAGGCCACCAGGGGGACGGGCGCGTCCGGGGAGGGTGATATCCAGGGCCTCTTGGGCGAGTTTGGCATCCAGGGCCTGGGACTTGAGCACCTGAAGGCGGGCATCCAGGGCTTGGGCAAAATCGGCTTTGAGTTCATTGGCGATCCCCCCCAGGATGGGCCGCTCCTCGGCAGAAACCTTGCCCAACCCCCGTAGCAGTTGAGTAAGCCTGCCCTTGCGTCCCAAAATGGTGACCCGAACCAGCTCCATCGTTTCGACTGAATCCGCTGCTGCCACGGCGGCCAGGGCTTCGGCCTTGAGTTCGTTGAGTTGTTCACGCATGGTTTTCTAGGCTTTCCCGGATAGGTCTGGATGGGGGAGAGTTGGGGAGGGCAGGTCTGACGTTACAGTTGAAATGGCGATAGCCAAGCACGGATCTGAAGACGAAGCCCCCGATTTTCACCAAAGGCCGACCGCTGTTTTTTTAACGGAGGGCTCTACGGTCACGGGTCCGGAAGGTAAAACCCTCCGGACCCGTGAAAAAATCGATGTAGCTTGAACGACTTGAATGATCAGTGGGGTCTGATGCCGATCAGAGAGCTGCTTTGGCGGTATCCACCAACTTGGCAAAATCTTCAGGCTTGTTCACCGCCAGATCCGCCAGCACCTTGCGGTCGAGTTCCAGCCCGCTTTTGGTCATGCCATTCATGAACTGGCTGTAGGAGAGTCCACTCAGGCGAGCGGCGGCGTTGATGCGGGTGATCCAGAGGCGGCGGAATTCACGTTTCCGGGTTTTGCGATCCCGGTAGGCGTATTGCAGCCCTTTTTCCACCTTTTCCAGGGCGATGCGATAGCAGGAGCCGTTGCGCCCCCGGTAGCCCTTGGCAAGTTTGATGATTTTTTTATGCCGCGCATGCGCGGTCACACCCCGTTTGACTCTTGGCATGATGAAATGCCTCCCTGCATGTGTGTTGATCTATTTCGGTGGGACTGCCCTCGGTGTCAGGTCGTCCACACGCTTTGGTGTTTCGAATGTCGTCTGCGCTGGCTGAAGCCTGCGGCCACAACTTTTTATAAACCGGGCAGCATCTGCCTGATCTGATCGGTGTTGTGGTCGGAGATAAAGCCCCCTTGGCGCAGATTGCGCTTACGCTTGGTGCTTTTTTTGGTCAAGATGTGGCGCTTGTAGGCTTTGCTCCGTTTGATCTTACCGGTACCGGTCGCCTTGAACCGTTTGGCGGCACCTCGATGGGTTTTGATTTTCGGCATGACTCAATCCACTGTTCTTTTGCATGTTTGACGGGCGTTATCGGCATCACTTGCCCATAACGCCACTCACTATCCCTCACCACGATCCGCCGTTCGACGACTACTCTTCTTTGTCCCGTTCCCGGGGTTGCAGCGTCGGGGCAACAACCATGGTCAACTGTCGGCCCAGGAGTTTGGGTGACTGCTCCACTTTTCCCAACTCCCCCAGGTCGGCTTCCACCCGCCGCAACAGAGCCAGCCCCAATTGCTGATGGGCCATCTCCCGTCCACGGAAGCGGATGGTACACTTGACCTTATCCCCGGAATCAAGAAACTTTTTGATTTTCCGAAGCTTGACTTCATAGTCGTGGGTATCGGTACCGGGTCGGAATTTAATCTCTTTGATCTCAATGCGCGTTTGTTTCTTGCGCGCCTGTCTCTCCCGGACTGATTTTTGATACTTGAACTTGGTAAAGTCCATGATCTTGCAAACCGGAGGTTTGGCATTGGGTGCCACCTCCACAAGATCCAGTCCAGCCTCAATGGCGCGTGAGAGCGCAATGTGCCGAGGGACAATTCCGACTTGCTGTGCATTTTCGTCGATCAGGCGAACCTCAGGTACCCGAATCTGTTCGTTGACTCGGGTGGAATCATCGGTCTGAGGGTTTGACCTGTCTCGCATCATGGGTCTGATTATGGTTTCTCCTCCCCCCTGTTAATGGCCTCATCTGCCGCTTTTCGTGATTCATTCTCTTGAATCAGAAAAGTTTTCACCTGCTCAAGCGACAGGGCTCCCAAATCCTGGCCAGCCCGATTGCGCAGGCTGACCCCTTTTTCCTGCTGTTCCCGTTCACCTACAATCAAAAGATAGGGTACTTTTTTCAGGGTGTGCTCCCGGATTTTGTACCCGACTTTCTCATTACGCAAGTCTGCATCCACACGCAAGCCCGATTTGACCAGGGCGTCGCGCACTTCACTGGCCCACTCATTATGAGCCTCTGTGATCGTCAAGACAACCGCTTGTACCGGTGCAAGCCATAATGGAAAATTTCCGGCATAGTGTTCAATGAGAATTCCCAGGAATCTTTCCAGGGATCCCATGAGCGCCCGGTGGATCATGATGGGGCGATGACGCTCGCCGTCAGCTCCCACATAGGTGATATCAAACCGCTCCGGAAGATTAAAGTCCAGCTGAATCGTCGAACACTGCCATTTTCGACCGATGGCATCGGTTATTTTGACGTCGATTTTGGGTCCGTAGAAGGCCCCACCCCCCTCATCCACGATACAATCCAATCCCCGCTGGGTGATGGCCCCTTTGAGTGCGGTGGTGGCTTTTTCCCAAATGGCATCAGAGCCGACCGATTTGGCCGGACGGGTGGAGAGAAAGATTTCAAAATCGCTGAAGCCAAAAGTGGAGAGGGTATCCAGGGTGAGATTCAGAATTGCGGTGATCTCGGATTCGATCTGGGTCTCTTCACAGAAAATATGGGCATCGTCCTGAGTGAAGCCCCGAACCCGGAAGAGGCCGTGGAGTACACCGGACATTTCATAGCGGTAGACCGTGCCCAACTCCCCCCAACGTAAGGGAAATTCACGATAGGAACGCAGTCGATCCTTGTAGATCAGAATGTGGAACGGGCAGTTCATGGGGCGGATCTGATAGGGCTGCTCGTCCACCTCCATGGGTTGAAACATCGATTCGCCGTAAAAATCAAGATGACCCGAAGTGCGCCACAACTCCAGATTGGCGATGTGGGGGGTATAGAGAAACTCATAACCCGCCTCACGATGTTGCTGTTTCCAATAATCCTCAATGGTTTGTCGCATGCGGGCACCCATGGGATGCCAAAAAACCATTCCCCCGCCAGCCTCTTCCTGGAGGGAAAAAAGATCCAATACCTGGCCCAAGCGGCGATGATCCCGTTTGGACGCCTCTTCCAGCTGTCTAAGATAGGCCTTGAGAGATTTTTTGTCTGCCCAAGCGGTGCCGTAGATGCGTTGGAGCTGTTTGTTTCTGGCATCTCCCCGCCAATAGGCTCCCGCTACCCGCAGCAGCTTGAAGGCGCCTAGGCGGTTGGTGGAGGGCACATGGGGCCCCCGGCAGAGATCGATAAAATCTCCTTGGGAATAAAGGGAAATATCCTCCCCTTCCGGCAGCTCACTGATGATTTCAGCCTTGTAGACCTCCCCTTGTTCCCTGAAAAAAGCGACCGCCTTATCCCGCTCCATCAGTTTGCGGGTGACAGCAAGATTGCGCTTGACGATCTCCTTCATCCGCTTTTCAATGGCGTTGAGATCCTGAGGGGTGAAGGGGCGCTCATAATCGAAATCGTAGTAAAAGCCATTTTCCACCGACGGACCAATCGTCACCTGGGCTGCGGGAAAAAGCTCCTTGACCGCCTGGGCCATCAGATGGCTGGTGGAGTGGCGTAAAATATCCAGACCGGCATCCGATTTGGGCGTGACGATGGAAATCTCAATGTTGCTCTCGATCCGGGTAGAGAGATCCACCTGCTCACCGTCGATGGTGCCCGCCAAGGCCGCTTTGGCCAGGCCGGGACCGATGGCCGCAGCCACCTCCAGTACCGTTACCGGTTCGGGAAATTCTTTCAGACTGCCGTCAGGCAGTGTCACTTGAATCATGTTCGGGTTCCGCCGCTTGATGTCTCGATGGTTTCACAAATGTCGTCAACCAGTTCTGCAATCCGCTCCGGGGAATCCCCCTCGATCATGACCCGGACCTTGGGCTCGGTGCCTGATTTGCGAACCAGAATGCGTCCGGAATCTCCCAACTCCATTTCAGCCCGGGAAATGGCATCCTTGACCTTTTTCAGGTTCATGGGGTTGCTGCCAGGACGAATGACCACGTTTTTTAACAGTTGGGGCACCAGTTCCAGACCGGCGTCCAGTTCCGACAGGGGCTTCTGGGAGGAGGCCATCAGTTCCAAAATTTTCAGACCGGAGACCAGACCGTCACCCGTGGTGTTGTGATCCAGAAACAGAATATGCCCCGACTGCTCCCCCCCCAGGTTGAAACCGTTGGCCCGCATATGCTCCAACACATAGCGGTCCCCCACCTGGGTACGGATCAACTTGAGATCGTGGCTCTTTAAAAAACGCTCCAGACCCAGGTTGGACATCACCGTGGCAACAACACCTCCCCCTTTGAGGCGTTCCTGTTTTTTCATCTCCACGGCACACATGGCCAGCACATGGTCGCCATCCAAAATTTTGCCGTGCTCGTCACACACCACCAAACGATCCGCATCGCCATCAAAGGCGATCCCGATATCCGCCCGCACCTCCCGGACCTTTGCCTGAATTTTTTCCGGATGGAGGGAGCCGTAGCCGTCGTTGATGTTCAAGCCGTTGGGGGCGTTGCCGATGGTGATGACTTCTGCCCCCAGCTCCCACAAAATCGCCGGGGCCACCTTGTAGGCCGCTCCATGGGCGCAATCCACCACCACCCGCAAGCCATCCAGACGCAGCTCTTTGGGGAAGGTGTTTTTGCAAAATTCGATATAGCGGCCCAGAGCGTCGTCGATGCGCCAGGCGCGGCCCACCTTGTCCGGTTCGGGCTGATGCTGTTCCATCTCCCCTTCCAGCAACACCCGCTCGATCTCCTGCTCTACCGCATCGGGTAGCTTGTTGCCGCTGGGACCAAAAAACTTGATGCCGTTATCGTGGAAGGCATTATGGGAGGCGGAAATCATCACCCCCGCATCCGCCCGCAAGGCCCGGGTCAAAAAAGCGATGGCCGGTGTGGGAATAGGCCCTACCTGGAGGCAGTGGATCCCCATGGAGGTGAGTCCGGCTCTTAAGGCGGACTCGAAAAGATAGCCCGAAAGCCGGGTATCCTTGCCAATCACCACCCGATGACGATGCTCGCCGGTACGGAAAACCAAGCCCGCCGCCCGCCCCAGTTTCAAAACCAACTCCGGGGTCATGGGGTGTTGATTGGCTTCACCGCGAATGCCGTCGGTGCCGAAAAATTGTCGAGCTGAATCTTTTTTTGGGCTCATTATGCCGCAGCCTCCAAACCTTCCGACCAACCGAGGGCGGTGTCCAGTGCCTGACGGGTCCCAGCCACGTCATGTACCCGCACCATATCCGCTCCCCCCCAAAGAGCCCCCAGAGCGGCCAAAACGTGGCTGCCCACATCCCGCTTTTCCGGTTTGGCTTCCCCTGTCAGCGCCCCCACCACCCGTTTGCGTGAAACCCCCAAAAGCAGAGGCACCCCGAGACCTTTCAACACCGGCAGATGACGCAGGAGTGTGAGATTGTGTTGGGTGGACTTGCCAAAACCAATCCCGGGGTCGGCGATCAAACGTTTTGGATCAATGCCGTGTTTTTGGCAAAGAGTGATGCGTTCCTCTAAAAATTCAAATACCTCCACCACCACATCCTGATAGTGGGGAGCCTCCTGCATGGTGGCCGGTGTGCCGCCCATGTGCATGAGAATAATGGGATGATCAGTGGCAGCCAGCAGTTCCAATGCTTCGGGGTTGATCCCATCCCGGTTGGAAGAGGGGCCAGTGCTGTCCCCAGTGTTCATCCCCCCTCCCAGGGCGGTGACATCGTTGATCATCCCGGCTCCCACCGCCAGGGCTTTTTTCATCACCCCCGCCTTGGAGGTGTCCACCGATATGGGAATTTTAACCCGCTGGGCCAAGGCTTCCACTACCGGCAAAACCCGTTGGCACTCTTGTTCAAGAGAGACCGGTGTGGCTCCTGGACGGGTGGACTCTCCCCCCACATCCAGAATATCCGCACCCGCTTCAGCCAGTGCAACACCCTGGGCCACGGCTTCGTCCACACTCTCAAGACGCCCCCCATCGGAAAATGAATCCGGGGTGACGTTGAGGATGCCCATGATCAGAGGCCGACTAAAATCCAGCTGCCAGCGTGGATTATCCCCCCAGCCATAGCGATGAGGGGGGGCGGTATGGTTTGCGAGTGCGGTACGGATTTTTTCGCCAGCCCCTTTGGCTGCGCTGCGATCCAGTTGGGTGAGCCAAGCCAGCAGCCCCCCTTGGGAGAGCAGGCCCTTTATTTCACTCCGGTCACCCTCCGCCAACACGGTCATCCCCGGCGGCGGCAGGTCGTGCCACTGGGGCAACCACCCCAAAATACGCAACTGCCAGAGGCGTTCGTTGGGGGGCAGGGCAGGGGCCGTGAGGCTGCGCCCGGCAAAAGCTCCCCCGGTCAGCGGCTCCAAAAAGACGCGGACGGTCATGGATCGTTGGCAGGCCTGGATGGGGAGTCGGGATCCTCAGGGGAGGTATCGTTCCCTGAATCATCCTGGGAGGCCGGTGTGTCGACCGAGCTGTCGGCGCTATCCAGGCTGCTGTCATCATCAGAGGAGCTCTCTGCTGCAGATGGGCTGTCGGTGGCGGCGTCCGTGTTGGCGGCGTCACCGTCGCTCTCTGTGGCGTTTTTGGGCTTGCTCGGAATCACCGGTTTCAGGGCTTCTTCCGGGGGCAGTCCCTTCATCAGGGCCGCAACCTCTTCACCGTCCAGGGATTCCTTGTCCAGGAGAGCCTGGGACATGGTGCGGAGAATGTCCGCCTGGTCGATGATGATCTGTTTGGCCTTGAGATAGTTGCGGTTGATGATGGCGTGGACTTCTTCATCAATGGTGCGGGCAGTGGTTTCGGAAATGGTTCGGTTTTGGGTGATCTCCCGGCCCAGAAAAATTTCCTCCTCTTTGTCGCCAAAGGTGAGGGGACCCAGGGTTTCACTCATGCCGAATTCGCACACCATGGAGCGGGCGATGTCGGTGGCCCGTTTGATGTCGTTACCGGCACCGGTGGTGAGCTGGTTGAGTTCCAACTCTTCAGCCAGTCGTCCACCCATCAGGATGGCAATGTTGTTTTCCAGCTGGGATTTGGAGTAGGTGTGGCGATCTTCGGTGGGGAGCTGCATGGTAAGCCCCAACGCCCGGCCCCGGGGGATAATGGTCACTTTATGGACCGGGTCAGTATCCGGCAGCACGCAGGCAACCACGGTGTGTCCGGCTTCGTGGAAGGCGGTGGTACGGCGTTCGGAGTCGGAAATGATAGCAGATTTGCGGGGCTTGCCCATCATGACCTTGTCTTTGGCTGTCTCAAAGTCTTCCATATCCACCAGTTTTTTGTCGAGCTGCGCTGCCCCCAGAGCGGCTTCGTTGACCAGGTTGGCCAGGTCGGCCCCGGAAAAGCCCGGCGTACCCCGTGCAATCACCTCAGGATTGACGCTTTCAGCGATCGGCACTTTGCTCATGTGCACTCGGAGAATCTGGGTGCGGCCCAAAATATCCGGATTGGGTACCGCCACCTGACGGTCAAAGCGGCCCGGTCTCAGAAGGGCGGGATCCAGCACATCCGGGCGGTTGGTGGCGGCTACCAGGATCACGCCATCAGCAGATTCAAAGCCATCCATCTCCACCAGGAGTTGATTGAGGGTCTGCTCACGCTCGTCGTGTCCACCCCCCAAGCCCGCGCCACGATGACGGCCTACCGCGTCGATTTCATCGATAAAGATAATGCAGGGGGCGTTTTTCTTGCCCTGTTCAAACATATCCCGCACCCGGGCAGCACCTACACCCACAAACATTTCCACAAAGTCCGAGCCGGATAGATTGTAGAAAGGCACGTTGGCCTCCCCGGCAATAGCCCGGGCGAGCAGGGTTTTACCCGTTCCCGGAGGCCCGATCAGCAGCACTCCCTTGGGAATTTTCCCCCCGAGGCGTTGGAATTTTTGCGGATTTTTGAGGAATTGGATCACCTCTTGAAGCTCTTCCTTGGCCTCGTCGATACCCGCTACATCGGCAAAGGTGACCTTGGTGTGCTGGTCGGAGAGCATGCGTGCCTTGGATTTGCCGAAGGACATCGCTCCGCGTCCCCCCCCGGATTGCATCTGCCGCATGAAAAATATCCAGACACCGATGAGTAATAACATCGGAAACCAGGAGATGAGCAGCGTCAGGAGGATGGGGGTCTCTTCCGGAGGCCGTGCGGTGATGTTGACCTTTTTTTCCCGCAGCATGCGCATCAGGTCGGGATCATCCGGGGTATAGGTCGCAAAGGGGGTGCCATTGGTATATATACCGCTCAGATGGCGCCCTTGGACTGTGACATCGGTTATTTCACCCTGATCCAGTTGATACAGAAAATCGGAAAAGGTGATGGGTTGATTCCGGGCGGTGGGCTGATTAAAAAGATTGAACAACATGATCAGCAGCAGGCCGATCACCAGCCAGAGGGACAGGTTTTTATAAAATCCGTTCAACAAACGACTCCCGGAGATTTTTTTTGACAGTGAGGGATGGCAAGAACCCATCCCGGTGAGCATTTGGTATCAACCTTACAAGATAGGAAATTCCTATAAAAAGTTCAACGGTTCCCATCTTCTTTCCGTAAGGCCGGCGTTTAAAAGCGTCACGATGTCCACTTTATTTCCGTGGGGCTTGCCGGGTTGGGTGAAAGCGGATCACCGATCCCAGTCGTTGGATGGCCAAGCCCTGCATGCGCATGGACCAACGCTTGCGAGGGTCATCAAGCAGGTGCAAAAATCCCTCTCTGGCTCGCAATCCCGGGGGATGAGGGGCTTGGGTGAGCTGTTTATGAGAGCGAATAAGGGCTCTTAAAATCAGCTCCGGGGGCCACTTTTTCAGACCATCATAGCTGATTTCAAGGCTGCCATCCGGGTGAATTTTCGGCTCCAGTTGTGGCCAAAGGCTCTGCAACATCCATTCCAGGGCCTGGTCCGCCCGTCCCATGGCCGTGGCGACGCTGGCCAGGGTGGCATTGGGATGGGGCATGCCGGTTTTTTCCAGGGCAGGAATCAACTCCTGGCGAATACGGTTACGGCGGTAGGTGGTCTCCCGGTTGCTGGGATCTTCCCGCCAGGGGTGGGGGTGGCTCTGCAACCATCGAATCAGTGCCTTTTTGGTAAAACCCAGCAATGGCCGGATCAGGTCGATGCCAGGAGCCAGGGTGCGCCGGGTGGGCATGGCCGACAGACCGGTGACACCGCCCCCCCGCATCAAGCGGTCGAGAAAGGTCTCCCCCTGATCGTCCTGATGGTGGCCGGTAGCGATACAGGGCGCGTTGAAGTGGCGGGCCGTGGTCACTAAAAAACGATACCGGGCCTCCCGAGCCTGGGCTTGCAGGTTGCCGGGTGGGGTGTTCCCCTGCCACCTTTCAATCAGGCAGCGCACCCCGAGGTCGGCTGCACTCTTGGCCACAAATTCGGCCTCTTGGGCAGATTCCGCCCGCAGTCCATGATCAAAATGGGCTACCAGGCTCTCATCCGGGGTTACCAGACCGCTTTGGATCACCAGATGGAGCAGGGCCATGGAATCGCTCCCCCCGGACACCCCCATCACCAGTCGGGGCGGGGAGCCCAGCAGCGGTTTGGCAGTCTTGAAAAAATGGCGCTCCAGGGCGGCGACCTCTTTGGGGGTTAGAGTCCGGGGGGCGACTGGGAGTTCCTGGGGGGAGTGGTTCTTATCGGTCCCGGGAAAGTGCTTCTCAGAACCAGATGCTTCCTGTTGAGGTCGGTCGTCACTCTCCCCGGCGTTCAGCTCATCCGGCATCGGGAAGGGTCCGATAGGGAGCCGGATCGGGAATTCCAAGGGTGTGGAAGGCGGCCAGGCGCAGTCGGCAGCTATCGCACAAACCGCAGGCCGCTCCCCCAACATCCGGATCGTAGCAGGAGCGGGTGAGGCCATAATCGACCCCCAGGGCGAGACCCCGCTCGATAATTTGCGCTTTGGTGAGCTGGATCAATGGGGCATGAATCCGAAAGGGGCGGCCACTGATCCCCTCACGGGTGGCCAGATTGGCCAATTTTTCGAAGGCTTCGATAAAAGCCGGGCGGCAATCCGGATAGCCGGAATAGTCTACGGCATTGACCCCGATAAACAGATCGTAAGCCCCTAATATTTCCGCTCGGGCCAGGGCCATGGAGAGAAAAACCGTGTTGCGGGCCGGGACATAGGTTACTGGGATTCCCTCGGACAACCCCTCTTTGGGAACGCCAGGGCCACCGGTCAAAGCCGAGCCTGCCAGGAGTTCCGGGTTGAGATCCAGGATGAGGTGGGAGGTCGCCCCGATGCGTTGAGCCAACCGGGAGGCGGCTGCAATCTCCCCAAGGTGGCGCTGGCCGTAGCGAAAGCTCAAGGTGTGGATTTCAAATCCATCCGCCTGGGCGATGTGCAGGCAGGTGGCGGAATCCAGACCCCCTGAAACCAACACGACGGCCTTTTTGTCGGCCCATTTTGGCATGGATGCCCTTTAAGCCTTTGACCTGTTTTGGAGCGTGCCGGAAAGCCGTACGACAGCCTGATTAGTTGCCCATTTTGGCATCAATGAGCTTGAGCCTTTGCTTGGCTTTGGGCACCGCCGGGGAGCTGGGATAATCCTTGACCAGGAGGTCCAGGGTGGCCCGGGAGTTGGCCACGTCGTTCAGCTCATAGAAGGAAAAGCCGATTTTGAGCAGGCTTCCAGGCACCTTGTCGCTGGCAGGCCAGCGGGTGAGCACTTCACCGAAGGCTTTCAAGGCGTCTTGAAAGTGGCCCTGAACATAATAGATCTCTCCCACCCAGTATTGGGCGTTATCGGTCAGGGGATCATCAGGATACCACTTGAGGAAAGAGTTGAACTCCACCAATGCCTGATCGTATTGCAGGCTTTTGATGCGGGAAAAGGCTTGGTCATACACCTCCCGGGGGGTGGTCGTGGCCGGTGGCGTATCTGGAATGGGTGGCAGGGCCGGGGCTTTTTGGACGGTTTTGGCTGGCTGCTTCGACTGGACCGGTGTGGTGGTTCGTGTGTTTTGCTGGGCAGGTATGGGTGTGGTGACCATCACCGATTGGGTCGGTTGGGTGGTGTCGCCTATGATGACGGGCTGTGTGGGTTCACTATAGCGGGTGGAGGGGGGTGGGGAGCTTGAACGCTCCTCTTCCAGATCAGCCAGGTTTTCGGTCAGGCGCTTGTTATCGTGCTGCACCACTTCCAGGCTGCCCCGTAACTGATCCACCTCCTTGCCCAGATTGACAAGCTGCTGGTTGAGCCCGGCGAGCTGTTTGCGGTCGGCTTCGTTTTTACGTTTCAGATCCGTGACCTGGCGGTCGAGCTGCACCACCTTGCGCTCGAGAGGGGAGAGGGGGGGAGGCTGTTTTTTGGCCGCAGGGGCTGGGTCAGCGGCCTCCTCAGGGGGAGGTGCCCCCACGCAGCTGGTCAGCATCAACCCCAAAGGCAACACCATGAGAGTCAATACCAGCTGCCGTGGGATGAAAGCCAGCCAGCCTCTGCCCGTCGTTGCAGGGGAGATTGTCACCATTCCATCCTGAATTGCCTTTTTCTCGGGCAGCAGAGAGGCCTCGTTGCCACCCTTCGACATCAATCGACCCGGATTTGCCATGGACCTCTCCAAACCCGGTTAAACTATTGCAGGACGATTTCAGCCCGGCGGTTTTTATCCCAGGCGAATTCGTTGTGATCGTGCATCAGAGGCCGCTCCTTGCCGTAGGAGATGGTCTGGATACGGGTTTCATCCACTCCCAGGGCAACCAGCGCCCGCTTGACGGATTCGGCGCGCTCCTGCCCCAGGGCCAGGTTGTATTCCCGGGTGCCCCGCTCATCGCAGTGCCCCTCGACGATCACTTTTTCCACCTGCTGCCCGGCGATCCACTGAACGTTCAGGCTCAGAATGGCCTGGGCTTCAGGTGTGACCTGGGAAGAGTTGAAATCAAAGTGGATCCGATGTTCCGGCTCAGAGGTGAGGGGTTCCCCATAGCCCAGCCCCCCTTCGGCATAGGTGCCGCCGGTACCGTCAGGACCATCGATGTTTGATTCGCTACCCGAGTAGGGATCGATGGGGTGGCCATCCTGGTCATACTGTTGACTGCCGTCATAGCGATCCATCGAGGTGCCACCGCTCTCTTCCCAGCCACCCTCGCCAGAGGGTTGTGGGGCCGGGTCGGGTCCCTTTTTCGGAATGTCTCCGCACCCGCCCAAGACTCCCAGGGATAATACGGCTGCCAGCAAAAATCCCGTACGATTCATTCCGAACGCTCCCAAATTAAGGTGATACTGAAATCATTCTGACAGTTTGACATCATCGAGTCCGATGCTCCCATAGCCTTCTTTTGAAGGAACCAAACCGGTATTGCAACCCGTTGGGTCGAGCATCTGGTGTTATTGTAAATCCAAGGTGACAAAGCGGCCACCGGGTGTCGTTAACGCATCCATGGTGACATGCTCTCACCGCTGGTCATCAGCGGATCAAGGGTGACCAGGAGGGGTCTGACCCATCCAGGCCTTTTTCCAATGGCACCAGCCTCTCATTATGGCCCGTGAGATCGATGGTGTAAAGTCGAGTGTGGTTGCCATTTTGTCGGGAGAAGAGGATCACCCGACCATTGGGGGACCAGGTGGGGGATTCATCCATCCAGGAGTTGGTCAATACTTTGGTGTGGCGGCCTTCGGGATCGGTGGTGGCGATGCGAAAATGGCCGCTGCCCCCTTTGACAAAGGCGATTTTATCTCCCCGGGGAGACCAGGAGGGGGCGGCGTTGTAGCGGCCATCAAAGGTGATCCGTTGGGGGTTGCCGCCATCGGAGTCCATCACATAAAGCTGGGGAGAGCCCGCCCGATTGGAGTTGAAGACGATTCGGGATCCTTTCGGAGACCAGGAGGGAGAGGTATCGATGCCCCGGTGTTTGGTGAGGCGGGTGAGCCGTTTGTTTTTAAGATCCCGAATATAAATTTCGGAGTTGCCGTCCTTGGTGAGGGTCATGGCCATCTTGCGACCGTCCGGAGACCAGGAGGGGGCGCTGTTGAGCCCTTTATAGTTGCCCTGTTGATAGCGCTTGCCGGTATAAAGATCCCAACGAAAAATCCGGGGCATGCCGGTTTCGTAGGAGAGATAAAAAAGCCGCTTGCCATCCGGAGAAAAGCGGGGAGTCAACACCAGGGATTTGCCCTTGGTCAAATCAATCCGGTTGGCCCCGTCCTGATCCATCAACGCCAGCCATTTGTTTTGACCCTTCTGGGCGATAAAGGCGATTCGGGAGGTAAAATAGGGCTTTTCCCCCGTCACCCGGGTATAGATTTCATCCGCCACCCGGTGGGCCACGTGGCGCCAATCCTCCAGGGGAGCTGTAAAGCGTTTGCCCTTGCCCAGCATATTTCCCTGAAAGACATCGTGGATGAAAAAATTGACCGCAAGCTGCTTGTTTTCCTTCTTGATTGCCCCATAAATCAGCACTTCGGAGCCGATCAGCCGCCAATCCCGGTAGCGGGGCCCCATGCGCCACAGGGAGGTGGAATCCTGGAGAAATCCCCCCGGATCCTTCAGCTGAAAGAGCCCGGAATGGCCCAGATCGTCGGCAATCACCTGGGTGATGGCGCGGCTTTTTTGATCAGCGGCCTGGGGGGTTCCGTCAGCCCCCAGGTTGATGATCACCGGCAGGGCAATGGGAATCGCCTGCTGCCCCCCCTTGGTGATATCGATCTGTAACCCCGCCTGAGCGGGATGGATGGCTCCAAGAACGGCACACATCACCATCAACCGGAAGAGTATCCCGCTTAGCCGGGTAGTGGATCCTGGTCGGGTGGTGTGCCCTGGAAATGGATAAAAATGGACCATTTTTCCTCAACTTTTCGAGTGAGCAATCACACAAGAGACCTGGTAACGATAGCCCACCAAGCCCAAGGGAGCCAAGGCGCTTTCAGGGAAATCCGCCCTCTTTTTGCTGCTGAACGGTGGCCGGTATGGGAAAAGGGAGAGCCCATCGGTTTGATTCATGGGTGACATCAAACTCAGTCGGGTTCGGGACGGAAGGTGAAAACCAGCTCCCGACACTCCATGCACCCCCGGGGAGGGGCGGATAAATTGGTGGTTTTGCGAATGGCGCGCAGCACCGAGGCATCGAAGGTTTTGTTGCCCGAAGAGCCCACCACCCGGGGAGATTTCAAGGTGCCGTCCGGCCCCACCCGTACATGGACCGTCACCGCCAGATCCGCTTCATTTAAAAATCCCCCCTTTTTGTTCCAGTTGTCCCGCACCCGGGTCTGGATGGTCTTTTGCCACATGGCGATCTCCAGCCGGGAGGCCCGGGGGGCACTCAAGGGGAGGGAGGTGGCATTGGTGGCGCTGGTGGTCTTGGCTCCCGGGGTATGCTTGGCAATGGCCTTGGCCAGATCAAAGCCGGAAGGCTCTTTTTTCTTGGGCTTCGGCTTTTGAGCGGCTGTTTCCACTTTGGGCGCTGGTGGATCCGGTTTTTTGGCGACCTCTTTGGGTTTCGCTTTGGGCTTGGCCTTGGGCTTGGCTTTGGGCGTGGCCTTGGGGGCTGGCGCAGGCTTGGCCTTGGCCTTTGGCTTGGGCTTTTCAACCGGTTTGATTTTTTTGGGCTCCGGCTTGGAAGGCGGTGGCGGTATCGCTTCTGGCCGGGCGATGGGCTCGGGTGGAGGCGGCGGGGGAGGGGCCTTGGCCGCAGGCGGAGGCTCAACCTTCTTGGGCGCTGGGGGGTCCACCTTGGGGGCAGGAACCGGGGCTTGTGCCTGAGGTGGGGGTTTGTCCGGCAGAGGGCCCAGACTCACCGTCATCACCGGGGTGATTTCCGGCTTGAAATGGGGCGCAGGCGCGAAAAAGGCCACAGCCAGAAAAAGGGTGTGGGCAGCCAGGGACCAGATCAATGTGGAGCGGGCAAACATGCCGTCAGCGTTCGGGCTCGGTAACCAGTCCGACCTTATCCACGCCGGCCTGTTGCAGTTGGGACATCACGGTCATGATCGTACCATAGGAGACCTGATCGTCTCCCCGGACATACACCAGCAGATTGGGGTTGTTGCCTCGGATCAGTTTGATCTTGGCAGCCAGCTCCTGGGCCGATACGGGGCGCTCCTCGATATAGGTGCTGCCGTCCCGCTTGACCGAAACCACCAGAGGCTCCACTTCCGAAGGCAGCGGTTTGGCCTCGGCATCGGGGAGATCCACCTCCACCCCCTGGGTCATGAGGGGGGCCGCCACCATAAAGATGATCAGCAGCACCAGCATGATGTCTACCAGGGGGGTGACGTTGATCTCCCCCATGACCCGAAAACGGTCGGATCCCTGGCCACTCAGATTGGTTCCCATACCCATCAGGATCGTCCTTTGCCACGGGAGGTTTGCCGCTCCAAAATATTTAAAAATTCCGCACCGAAGTTATCGAGTTTTTGATGTACCCGGCGCAGGTCGGCGGCAAATTTGTTGTAGGCGATCACCGCCGGAATGGCGGCAACCAGCCCCATGGCGGTGGCGATCAAGGCCTCGGCGATACCGGGTGCCACCATGGTCAGCGTGGTGGTTTTGGCTCCGGCAAGCCCCCTGAAAGCGTTCATGATGCCCCAAACCGTCCCAAACAGGCCGATGAAGGGGCTGGTGGAGCCTACCGTAGCGAGAAAAGTCAGCCCCCGCTCCAGAATGTCGATCTCCCGGTTCAGGGCCACGGTCATGGCCCGGCGGACATTGGGTAGGAGATCGCCATTCCCCCCCAGGCGCGGGGTGAGAATGCGCTCGCCGCTCTCCCACCGCTTCCACTCCTGATAGCCGGTGGTAAAAACCGTCACTACAGGGGAGTTGGGCCACTCCCGACCGGCGGTTTTGAACAGCTGGGCAACGCTGCCGCCGCTCCAAAACCGCTCTTCGAAAGCTTCGGCTTCCCGGGTGACCCGGCGAAAGCGTCGCCATTTGTCGAGAATGATCGCCCAGCAGACGATGGAGGCCACCAGCAGGGAGAGCATCACCAGCTGGACGACGGGTCCGGCCTGGGCAATAAGATCCCATATGGAGTGTGTATTCAGGGCTTCGTTCATGGGGTTTCCCGTTGGTTGGTGATTCGGGATAAAAGCGCCGGGGGAAAACGGGTGGGACGGAAATCCCCATCCACCACGGCAATACGCACCTCGGCCTGGGTAATTATCTCATCGCTGCCTTCCTTATGGATCAGCTGTTCCAAGGTGAGGCTGGCTCCCCCCAGGCGGATGACCTGGGCGGTGACGATGAGATGATCGTCGAGACGTGCCGGGGCTTTGAAGGCGATATCCACATGGGTGATGGTAAAGCGAACGCCGGTTTCCTGAAATCCCGACTCCTGCTCCCAGCCCCGATGCCGCAGCCATTCGGTGCGGGCACGCTCCATGTATTTCAGATAATTGCCATGATAAACCACCCCCGCCGTATCGGTATCTTCATAATAGACACGAACGGGCCAAAGAAAAGGTGTTTTGGTCGTGTTTGTTTCGGTCATAAAAAGGTTCCTTGCTGCATGGGGGCTTCCCGACCCAGATGGAGGTAGGCTCCACGGGTGGCTCGACGCCCCCGGGGGGTGCGGTCGAGCAGCCCTTCCTGAAGTAAATAGGGTTCGATGACATCTTCGATGGTATCCCGCTCTTCACCGATGGCGGCGGAAAGGGTGTCGAGACCCACGGGACCGCCACCAAATTTGTCGATAATGGTGGTGAGCAGACGCCGGTCCATATGGTCCAGACCAATCTCATCCACTTCCAACAGCCCCAACGCCTTGTCCGCCAGCGCCCGGTCGATTTTACCCGGCCCCAACACCTGGGCAAAATCCCTGACCCGCTTGAGCAGCCGATTGGCGATGCGGGGGGTGCCCCTGGAGCGGCGGGCGATCTCTCCGGCTCCGGAATCGTCCAGTTCGACGTTGAGAATCACCGCCGAGCGCCTGACAATTTCGGCCAGCTCCTCCGAGGTATAAAATTCCATCCGGGAGAGAATGCCGAAACGATCCCGCAGGGGGCTGGTCAACATGCCCGCCCGGGTGGTGGCCCCCACCAGGGTAAAGGAGGGCAGGTCGATCTTGATGGAGCGGGCCGATGGCCCTTCGCCAATCATGATGTCCAGCTGATAATCCTCCATGGCTGGATAGAGAATCTCCTCCACGGCCGGGCTCAAACGGTGGATCTCATCGACAAACAGCACATCCCTCTGATCCAGGTTGGTGAGAAGGGCGGCCAGATCCCCGGCTTTTTCGATAATGGGGCCGGAAGTGGTGCGCAACCCCACCCCCATCTCCATGGCGATGATCTGGGCCAGGGTGGTTTTGCCGAGGCCTGGTGGGCCATAGAGGAGGGTATGATCCAACGCCTCTCCCCGGGCCTTGGCGGCATTGAGAAAGACAGTCAGATTGGCCTTGAGTTTTATCTGGCCGATAAATTCATCCAGCTCCCGGGGGCGTAGCCCCTTTTCGATGAGTTGTTCACCGGGCTCTGGTTCAGCATCGATCAGGCGATCTTGATCCCTATCCATCCGGGCTTGGCCTTGCTCCTTAAGGTTTGGGCCGTTCCGGTTTGTTGAAGATGTTGATACCGGTCTGGCGAATTCCTGGCCGATCCGTGGTCCAGGAGGGCGTTACATGTTCTTTGGGTGGCTATGGTGGGCTATTTGTTCTTTTTGCCTTTTTTCTTATGGGCGATTTTGGCTGGTACCTCAATGCGTTCTGCCATGATGGTTCGGGCCGCCTCTTGGGCTGCGGCGTGGAGGGCCTGTTCGCTTAAAGCTTCCAGACGCGCTTCCAGGGCGCTGATGCGAGCGGTCATTTCCGATTCAGACTTGATCCGCTCCCGCTCCAGGCGGTTGATTTTATCATCCTGGCGTTCCAAAAGACGCTGGAAGGCGGCGATGGATTCCCGGGTGTGCTCTCTCAAGCCGTCAAAACGGGTGGCATTGGCCACCAGGGCCTTGTAAAGATCGGCCATCTTTTGGGCCAGATCAGCCAGATTTTCCCTTACCCCTTGGGACATGGATCGCTCCCGCTATCGTTCATGCTGAAAAAGAGGTCGCCCAACGTCGATAGCCGTCCAGATCCCCGGAATAGCGATCAATGGCATCGGTGAGTCGGTCTTCTTCGGTTTGGACCTGATTGAGTTCCTGCTCCAGTTGATCGAGCAGACCACTGATATCGCTCATTTCCCGGAAGCTGGCAGCCTCAAAGCTCGCCCGCAAAAAGGCCTGAAGCTCGGGGGCTTGGCGGGAGCGGAAGGAAAAGGCACTCAAAAACCGATCCCAGGCTGCCGTGACTGTTTCGGGATCGAAAGAGCTGTCGATATCTTCTGGCAGTATCTGGAAAAAAAAGGCTGTGAGGGTCGGCTTGTCGATGATCTCAAGTCCGGGATCCAGGAGCTTGGAAATTTCCGCGACACTTTCCGGGGCTGACAGGTAGGCGGATAAAAATTTTTTGAGTTTTTGCGGATTTTTGGGTGTTTCGGCGAGACCACCCACAAAGGCCAGCGCCCCTCCAGCCAAGGCTCCCCCCAGCTGTTTCATCAGCTCGTAACTCAGCTCCGGCACGCCCACGGCGTGTCGTTTTCCCAAAGCTTCCAATACCCCACGCAGGATTTCCCGGGTCAGGCTGGATGTGATGACTTGATCGGCTAACATGTATCAGGAGGCCCCCGAACACCCCTTGAAGGAAGGAGAATCCACAAAAACTCTAACACAATCAAAGGCACGCAAGCAAAGGGGATATTGCATTCCAAAAAGGTGTGGAATAAGGGAAAAAGTGAGGGGATGGGGCATGATCCTGGATCCGGCAGTTGGGCGTGCACACGATCCGCAGCCTCTTGATCCGTTCAAGCAAATCGGGAAAAAGCCTCATGACCAATCAGATCACCACGACTCCCAAAAATTCACCATACAAACCAACAGCCTACAGCAGCTACATATGCCCAACCGCCGGATCTGGGATGATTGATTGGCAGGGGTTCAATGGGAGTGGGAAGGGGGCCATGATCTTTTTTATTTGGTGGGGCAGGGCAGGGTGGTGAGGATTTTTTCTACCTGAGCCATGATTTTACTGCTGCTGCTGACGACATGACGGGCTTCGTTCAGGAGATGCTCCCGGTCGAGATCATAATCTGCTTCATGCCGTTTGCTAATAAGGGGAGAGAGTTGTTTTCCAGCATTTCTGATTTGATTGATCTGTTTGGGTTCAATGGCAGAATTGTTGGCAACAGTGAAACCAAACAAGGCGTTGACCAAGGCGCGATGGCTTCCCATGCCGCCACTGCCACGGATATCCAGGCCCAATCTGCGTGCCAGGTTACGGCAGGCGTGAAAGGCCCCATAATAGGCCCGACTGGTTGCGTTACGGTGGTCGACTTCCTCTTTTTTTTGCAGGAGAATCCGGCCACTTTCAAGAAATTCTTCAGGCGTTATTCCCATTATCCGGCACCACCCCCACAAAATCTGGTGTCACATAGCGAAAAATTTTTTCTGATCTTTCATCCAGCCCCAATCTGTTGTTGGCTTCCCATCCCAGTTCGACCGATTCCTCCACTGTGGCTCTGAGAACATACTTCAGGCTGACCCAGCCTTCATTTTCCTCAAAATGGAGCGTGGGACGGACATCAAAAACCAAGACCCCCCGCTCCCAGAACAAGGAAAAAATGGGGGAGAGGTAGTGCTCCACATCCTGGTCAGTGATGTCGTGAGATGTGAGAAAATCAATAATTTCGTGATGTGTTTCAATTCCGTGTATAGATTTATCCGGATTCAGGGCTTGCCATTGCTGGCCAAAGCGGAGGCTTTCCTGAAAACGACCGGCACCCAAGGCCGTTAGCAGGCATCCTTGCAAAAACAGCGGGTTGGAGTTGTCCAGGGCCAGGAGTTGTTTGGTGAGGGCCAATCCTTTGGGAAAAGCACCAAACTGGGAGAGTGCGGCGAGATAGTTGTAATGGTTGGATCCCGTGGTGTGGTCGTGATGCAGTGCCTGGGAATAACAGCGCATCATGGTTTTGGGATCCCGCCTGAGGACAGCCACTCCCCCCAAAAGGGCGTTGGCCTGGCCAGGATCGTTTTTCAGGGCTTTTTGGGCTTCTCTTTCAAACAGCCGCAGCTCAAACTCGGAGGGAATATAGCCGGGATCGTCCCAGAATTGACCCCAAATTTCGGCAAATCGTTCGATCGCCCGATCCAGGCTTTTTTGAGGAACCTGACTCATACGGAACTCCCACAGGTCAATTTACCAGCGGACCAGGGCAGACCCCCAGGTGAAGCCACCGCCAAAGGCTTCCAGAAGCAGGAGTTGTCCCGGTTGGATGCGACCATCCCGAACAGCCGTGTCCAAGGCCAGAGGGACGCTCGCAGCCGACGTGTTGCCGTGTTGATTGACTGTCACCACCACCTGAGCCATGGACATCCCCAAGCGTTTGGCGGTGCTTTCGATAATGCGAATGTTGGCTTGATGGGGAACCAGCCAGTCCAGGTCTGATTTATCCAGGCCATTGGCCGAGAGGGTCTGATCCACCAACCCTTCCAACACCTTGACCGCCTGTTTATAGACCTCGTTGCCCTTCATCTGTACGGAGGCGACGCCACTCACCCGGGGATCGATTTCAGGCCCCCGACCAGCCGAGACGCCACCAGAGGATTTTAAAAGATCCCGATAAGCCCCATCCGCATGAATATGGGTGGAGAGAATACCGTGACCCGTTTCACCTCCTCCTTCCAGGATAACAGCACCAGCCCCATCTCCAAAGAGAATACAGGTGCCCCGGTCGGTCCAGTCGACAATACGGGAAAATGTTTCGGCGCCAATCACCAATACCCGCTTGCAAGTGCCGGAGAGAATAAATTTTTCGCCAACGCTCAAGGCATAGATAAAACCGGAGCAGACCGCTTGAATGTCAAAAGCAGGTATCTGACTTTTGTTTGCCCCCAATTTTTCCTGGACGATGGTTGCTGTCGCTGGAAAAACCAAATCCGGGGTGGCGGTAGCGACCAGAATGAGATCGAGATCGTTGGGAGTGAGACCCGCCGCTTCCAGGGCGGCCTCAGAGGCCTTGACCGCCAGATCCGAAGTAAACTCCCCCTCCGCCGCAATGCGTCGCTCGCTGATGCCGGTGCGGGTGCGGATCCACTGGTCGGAAGTATCTACCATTTTCGCCAGTTCCTGGTTGGTCAGGCGCTTTTCAGGCAGGTAGGAGCCGGTGCCGATGATGCGGACAGGAATTCGATCCATTATTTTTTTTCCGCCTCTTGCATGGGAATGACGTTTTGCCGGATTTTATCGGTCACTTGATGGGTGGCCAGTTTGACGGCCGTCTGAATGGCTGTGGAAAAAGCCAAACCATCCGCTCCACCGTGGCTTTTGACCACCACCCCGTTCAGCCCCAAAAGCAGCGCGCCATTGTACTCTCGGGGGTCTACCCGGGAGCGAAATTTTTTCAGAGCCGGGGCAGCAAAAAGATAGCCGATTTTGGAGAGCAGGGATTGACCGAAGGCCTCTTTCAAAAAATGGCTCAGCATCTTGGCGACACCTTCAGCGGTCTTGAGGCTGACGTTGCCGACAAAGCCGTCGCACACCACCACATCCACCCCACCCAGAAAAACATCGGTGGCTTCGACGTTACCGATAAAAAATTTTTCCGTCTGCTTCAATATTTCACCTGCCTGGCGCACCACCTCGTTGCCCTTCATCTCCTCTTCACCAATATTGAGCAGCCCGATACGGGGGTTATCCATTCCCCAATAGGATTCAGCAAACACTCGGCCCATGAGGGTAAACTGACAGAGATGGTCAACGCTGCAATCAACGTTGGCACCCAGATCCAGCATCAGGGTTTTACCGGGAATGGAGGGTACGATGGAGGCGATGGCAGGGCGATCAATGCCGGGGAGGGTCTTTAAAACATATCTGGCGATGGCCATCAAAGCGCCGGTATTGCCGGATGAGACCAACGCATCCACCTCCCGGCTTTTGACCATGTTGGCCCCCACCCGAATGGAGGAGTCCCGTTTGGTGCGCATGGCCGTGGCCGGTTTTTCATCCATGGCCACCACTTGGCTTGCGTGGCGAATGCCGAACCGGTCCCGGGCAACGCCAGCCTGATCCAGCTCTTTATGGATGGCCTCTTCCTGACCCACCAGGATAAATTGCACCTTTGGGTTGCGTTTTTCAGCCAGGAGCGCGCCGTCAATCACAGCACGGGGGGCGTGATCCCCGCCCATGGCATCCAGGGCGATGGTGATCGTCACGGCAAGGGGGTCCTGAATATCACGCGTTCAACCTTTATCCGTTACCCATTCCTAATAAAGAGCCCCCATCCTGTTCCGGCTCATCTGGAGGGTGCTCCTTGATTCTTCTGCCGACTCTAATTGCGGTCACTCTATCCGGACGCTTGGCAGCCCAGCATCGGGCAGCAGAAGATCTTGCCGTTCAAAGGGCGACGGCAGTTGAAATAGTCCTCATGCCAGCCGGTATGCTTTCCGGGTCCAGCCGGCAGGCTTGCCAACGTCAGTCGATAGAGCGTCCATATCCAGCCCGATATATTTCAGGCTGGAATGCCGGTCAATCTTCCAGTTCCACCACTTCGCGGTTGTTGTACCAGCCACATTTGGGGCAGACCCGGTGGGGCATGCGGGGCTCCTGACAGTTGGAGCAGGTGGAAAGGCTGGGGGCCTTCAAGGCGTTGTGGGAGCGGCGGCTCATGGTTTTGGCTTTGGCTATTTTTTTCTTGGGGACTGCCATGGTTCTAAAAACCTCTTCTATTTCGGGTCGTTTTGTTGGTCGGACCCTTGTTTGTCGGAAATCAGCTTTTTAAGCCCAGCGAATGGCCCGCTGGCTTCGGCAGGGGTCGCACAACCACACCCCTGGTGGTTCAGATTGATCCCGCACCCTGGACAGAGTCCATGACAATCGGCCTGACACAGAGGGGTGATGGGCATATCCAGCAGCAACTCTTCAGCCACCAATCGTTGCAGGACCAGGCGGCCATCGGTCAAAAAAACCGTATCATCTTCTATCTGGCGCTCCCCCGGGGTGATGTTTGGATCCAGACCCAGTCGATAGTCACAGGTCACATCCACCTCAAGAGGATGAGCAAAACTTTCCAGGCAGCGGCTGCAAGGTGTCCGCACCCTGCTTTCCAGCTTGCCGCGCACCCTTACCAGGTTATCCAGCCGATTGGCGGTGAGATCCACCTCCACCATTTCAGCCTCGGGTACATTTTCGAGCTTGCCAGCGGGAATCATGCCCACTATCCGCCACGATTTGGCCCGCTTACCTTCCACTTCCAGGGTCAGATCCGATAGATCCCGACTGTTGTTTTGTTCCATCAGCTCGGTTGTGGATTCGCTCACGTCCCCTATCCCCTGGCTAGATAAACCACCACAAGACCCAGGAACATAAGGGCGAAACCGGTTCTCTGCAACAGATGATCCGGCAATTCGGCGATTTTGATCACCCATTGGCGCATCTGGCCTGGTGCGAGAAAGTAGGGAATCCCCTCCAAAATGAGCACCAGGCCCAAAGCGGTTATAAAATCTGTCACCTGTTTTTATACTCTATCCCTGGGGGTATGGAAGCTTTGTTTTTTCGGATATGGAAGCATCCTTACTCCCCCCAGGAGTGTGTCGACCTGGGGGGAGAGGTGTTTTTATTCTGGCTTCAAGGGGGAGCTGCGCCAGGGCTGTTGAGATATTGGAGAAAGCCTTTGGGCTCCAACACCACGGTGGTGTCTTTGGCCAGGGCCTTGCCATACGCTTCCAAGGTGCGCCTGAACTGATAAAATTCAGGGTTTTGGCGATAGGCGTGGGCATAGATTCCCGCGGACTCGGCATCACCGGCACCGCGAATCTGCTGAGCTTCCTTGTAGGCTTCGGCGAGAATGATCTCCCGTTCCCGGTCAGCCCGGGAGCGAATCTTCACACCCTCTTCTTCACCCTGGGCGCGGTATTGCTTGGCTTGCCGCTCACGCTCGGTCTGCATGCGGCGAAAGACCGCCTTGGAGTTTTCCACTGGCAGGTCGGTGCGCTTGATGCGAACATCCATGATCTCGATGCCATACTGCTGCGCCTGCTGATTGGCCCCGTCCCGCATCATCACCATCAGGTCCGACCGGGCTCCGGCGACGATCTCCATCATGGTGTATTGACCCAGAACCTCCCGCAGGTTCGAATAGATGATGTCGTTGAGGCGGGAGATGGCCCCGGTTTCGTTGCGCACGGTTTGATAGAGTTTCAGGGGGTCGACGATGCGCCAGCGGGCATAGTTGTCCACTTTCAGGTTTTTCTTGTCCGAGGAGAGCACCTCTTGTGGATCCTGGTCAAAGACCAGCAACCGGTTGTCGAAGGTGTAGACCTCTTCAAAGAGGGGGATTTTAAAGTGCAGTCCCGGCTCAACGACCACCCGGCGGGGATTACCCCAGAGCACCACCAGAGCCTGCTCTACCTGATGGACGGTGTAGACGGACATGGAGAGGACCATGATAACGGCGACAGCCAGCAGCCCCAGGGCTTTGGTTTTGTCGGGACTGGGTCCAGCGGAATTGACGACGCGCATATTCATCGCACACCTCCCTTACCAACAAATCCGGGTAGCCCGGTGGCCTGCTGACCCACGGGCATCAGGGGGAGCAAGCCGTTGGAGGAATTGGGGGAAATGATCACTTTGTTCACGTCGGCCAGCACCTCTTCCATGGTTTCCAGATAGAGTCGGGTCCAGGTGACGTGTTTGGCTTTGTTGTATTCGGTCAAAAGTGCCAGGAAGCGGTTAACGTCACCTTCGGCCCGGGCCACTTTACTGGCTTTGTAACCTTCAGCCTGCTGGATCTGCTGGGCCGCCTCACCCTTGGCTTTGGGCAGAATGTCGTTGGCGTAACCTTGGGATTCGTTGATGGTTCTTTCCCGGTCTTCCCGGGCGCTCGCCACATCCTTGAAGGCTTTGACCACTTCTTGAGGGGGCGCCACCTGCTGGAGCTGCACCGCCATGATCTGAATGCCGCTCTTATAGGCATCGAGAGTCGCCTGCATGGTGGTTTTGGTGGCGTTTTGGATCTTTTCCTTACCCGTGGTCAGGGCCTCGTCGATGGAGTTGCGTCCCACCACCTGCCGGATGGCGGATTCGGTGGCGTTGCGGACCACGAGGTGGGGATCCCGGGGAGGATTGCGGACGTTAAAGAGAAAATTGGCTGCGTCCTTGATGCGATATTGCACGCTGAGATCGATATCGATGATATTTTCATCACCGGTCAGCATCAGGGATTCAGCTTCCACATCCACGGAATTACGACCCCGGGTGCGATATCCAATTTCGATACGCTGTACCTGGGTCACCTTGGGGCGGTAGACGTTTTCGATGGGGTAGGGGAGCTTAAAGTGCAGCCCTGGCCCGGTGGTATCGACAAACTTACCGAATCGGATCACCACCCCCTGCTCGTCGGGGCCGACGATATAGAGAGAAGAGAAGCCCATCCAGACCAAAAGGACGACCAATATCAGCAGGGACCATATTTTTTTTCCGTCGGGTACCTTCCCCCCAAACCGTTCCCGGGCCATCTGAATGACCTTTTCCATATCCGGCGGTTGGGGTTGTGGACCTTGTCCCCAAGGTCCTTGTCCGCCCCCGTTGTGATTCATGGGCATTTCGTCCTCCTCCAAAGTCGCTAACCACTTAAGCCAAAACAGTACCAATATTCTTACAGCTTTATCCCTGAGTAAAGGCTCCATCCGCTGCCATCATCAGGGCAAGGGCTCCCAGAGCCGCCGTTTCAGTGCGGAGCAGGCGAAAACCGAGGGAAACCCCGATCCCGCCAGCTTTCCGTAAACTATCGGTTTCTTCAGGAGTTAATCCCCCTTCCGGCCCCACAAAGAGACTTACCGCACAACCACCCATCTGATCCAACACGCCCATAATTGGTTCCCCATGCCAATCCAGAAAGAGCTTCATTTCGTTATTATTCCCACCAGCGGTCAGTACCTCTTCCAAGGGGGCGGGGGGGTGGACAGGGGGAATGATGGCCCGGCGGCACTGCTTGGCCGCACCCAGGGCCACTTTGGGCCAGGTGGCGGATTTATCCTGCCGGGGGGCCTGGTCAGCCGCCGTGTTGGCCCGCTCGGTGAGCAGGGGTTGAATGTCGGTAACCCCCAATTCCACCCCTTTTTGCACGATCCAGATCATCCGCTCCCTGTCTGGAATGGCCTGGCAAAGTCGCCGGGGAAAGGGGGGCTCGGGGGAGTGGGCCATTTTTTCAAAGGGGCGCACATGGGTCGATCCGGGCAAGACTCTCCCCCGATAGAAAGTTTCTTTCGGATCCACCACCGTCAGCACCTCTCCCACCCGGGCCTGCCAGGTTTTGAGAAGCGGCTCCTGGTTGGGCGCCAGGGGAATCTCCTGCTCCAGGCGTTCGGGAACCCGGGCCAGACGGATCACGGCACCCTCCTGTAGTCCTGATTTCTGCATTCCTGATCTCTATAGCCATTCGAATCAAGAATTGGACATATGCCGTTGCACTTTTTGCGTCATTCCCGCGAATGCGGGAATCCAGGGCGTCTGGCACGAAACCTTCCAAATCTTGCTTCACTTTCAACAAAATACCGACCTTGCTGAAGATTCGGTTTTTCCTTGAGAGTTATGATTATCTCTCTGGATCCCCGCCTTCGCGGGGATGACGAGTCAGAGAAGAGTATCCAATTCTGAGGTAGATCTACTATATAGCCCTGATCTGTCAGGTGGTTTTGTCGTTTCATCCCTTTTCAGTCAAGCGTTTTTCAGCCAAACGTTTGTGCCGAACCGCTTCGGCCAGAATACCCCGGATGATGGAAATTTCCCGGCTGTCCATAGCGGCCCGGTGGAAGAGGGTCTTCAAGCTTCCCATCATGTGGCGTTTTTGTTTTTCCTGGAGAAATTCAATCTCGGTCAAAGACTCTTCCATGTGATTGAACAGCCGTTCCATCTCATGAGCCTGGGCCCGGACTTCCCCCTGGGTGGGGTCAAACGCGAAGGATTGCCCCAGCTGGCTCCCCATCATGATTTCATAGGAGAGCACCAACACCGACTGGGCCAGGTTGAGGGAGCCGTGGCTGGAGGCGGTGGGAATGTTGCAGAGCACGTCGGCCCGCTCCACATCGATGGTTTCAAGGCCTGCGCGCTCGGTGCCGAAAAGAACCCCCACCCGGGTGCCGGGGCGGGCCATCACCTCTCCCAGCCGCTCCCCCAGCTGTCGGGGGGTCCAGACCGCCTGTCGCTGCCCCCGATGGCGGTTGGAGGTGGCGACCAAAAAATTCAGATCCCCAACCGCTTCGCTGACACTGGAAAAGACCCGGACAGCCCCGATCATGTCTTTGGCGCCAGCGGCAAATTGGGCCACATCGGCGTGGGGGAATTGTCGGGGGGAGACCAGGCGTAGCTCCTGCAATCCCATGTTTTTCATGGCTCTGAGAGCCGCTCCAATGTTGCCGCCATGGGCTGGTCGATCCAAAATAAAGACGGGTTTGGGGGGGGGGTGGGTCGCTTGGGTCGCTTCGCTGTCGGTCAAGAGTGGGGCTCTCCGTTGGGGGATGTCGATTGAATCAATACCGTTTTTCAGGGTGTCTGTCCCCTTGATGATTTTTCCAGAAAAGGGGCGTTTCCCGAATGCGTCCTGTTTTTTTTGGAAAGGGAACGGGCAGTCTTTCTAAAAAAATCGGATCCGATTTATTGGCTATTAAATCGGCCCGATTCTTGAATGTAATACCTGAGCCCGAGATCCGGCAAGGAGGGAAATAACCCTTCAGGGGACCTTTTGCCATGGGTTGAGAGGGCCTTGAATGATTATAGCTGACTGGGAATCTTCTTTGTGATCATCGGCGTAACCACTCGGATGGTGTTTTTCCAGGTCGGGTCAAGAGATGAAAATGTCGCCAAAACAATGGCGTTTATAGTGGATTTCGGCACTCCCCCGGTTGGGAGAGTCTTTATCCGGCAGGTTTTGCCCCGAGCTTATGGGGGCAACAGGGTGGTGGGAATGATCGGAAAAGGGTTTTGAATACCTTGAATCACCAGCGCAAAAAAGGTGGATCCCGGGGCCGGTATCCCGCCGATGTCATGACCCGCTCCTCTTTATCGTTCACAGGGGTAGCGGGGCTGGCTCCGGGCCGTTGGCGAGAGGCTTGGAGCGTGTGGCAGCCATCTTGGCGTGGGGGACGCAAAGGCTGGGTCTCCATGAGTCTTTTGCTACCCATGGTGGGTTGGATTTCGTGGTTTTTTCCGTCAGATTCCAAGGAGCCGGTCAAGGTGGCGGATCTGCCTTGGAAATCGTGTCTTTTGCTGGATGATGATGGTTCCGCCTATCCTGATTTGACTCAAATTCCGGCAGGGGAGCTGGCTATCTCCGGGGATCATGCCAACGGACTTTCCCCCTATCTCAAACCCCATGGCCTGGAGCGGGTCCATACCGAAACCCCCTTTTTGATTCAGCGCCATGAGGTCACCCGTGAGCAGTTTAAACGCTATGTCGATTTTGTGGGCCGTTTACCCGATGGTTCCCAAAAAAGCGAGCGTCTTTTGCGTATTGGCCGCCAATGGCAAGGACACGATACCGGCTCCCAGAATGTCAGTGGCGTCTCTTGGGAAGGGGCCTGGGACTATACCGACTGGTTGAGCCAGCAAACCGGCTGTGAATACCGACTACCCTCCCGGGAAGAGTGGGGGGCTGCGGTGATTCATCATTTTAACGACAACCCTTCCATGGGTCGCAATACCCCCCTTGATCGGTTATTGAGAGGGGTTCGGGAGTGGTCCCGTTCCAGCTGCCCCAGCGGTTATTATCTATTGGGTGAGGATGACTGGACCGCCATGCCCAACGTCGGACAGCTGGTTTGCATGCCCCAATCCCTGGCTGTGGCCGGATTTCGGGTGGTGCTGGGAGTGGCGGGTGGAAGTTTGGTACCTGCCAATGCCCAACCAGGGGATAGCTGACGGGGAGAAAATTTGGGTGGTGGTGATCTATCGTCTGGGTGGCGCACCCGGGGTCAACCTCAGGGATGATTCCTCCAGGACGATGGCAGACCACCCACCGAAATGAGAGTAAACCACCCTTCCAGGGGTGGAGATGAAGAGTCAACCCGTGATTCCGGAACGGGTGCTGTAGAAAATCATTCAACCCGTTCCCAGGATGGGAAAGATGGGGAAACCGGAGCGCTTCTGAAAACAGAGGCCGCCACCAGGAACCAACACCGCATAGGATTTGAAACGGGGGACCCAAACCGGGTCAAGGCAGATGGCAGACATGAACAGAGATCAAATTGGCAAGAGCCAAAAGAAATGTGGGGGGAAGTTCACCGTGGAGAAGGAAACCATGCAGAAAAAACCATCGGAGAAGGGCTGGCATCTCCCGGGCCTGTCGGTCCATTTTGCCATTCTGCTGCTGGTGCTGATGGCCGGCCCCAGGGTCGGTATCGGTGCTGAAAACGCATCAGGCAGCTGTGCAGGCTACGACTTTTCCCATTTTTATCAGGGGGAGGAGCTTAAATGGGCTGGCGTTGCCAGGGTGTTGAGTGAGGGCGCTCCCTTTTATAAATCCATGGGGGCCTCCAGCGCCCAGGGTAAGCTCTCCTTCAACCAGCAGGCGGAAATTTTGGCCGAAAGCAAAGATCGGCTCAAGATTCACGCCTTCCGCTATGACTCTCAACCCGAGGTGACCGGTTGGGTCAAGAAGGGCGATCTGCTCTGCCGCAATCTGCCCATCAAGGGGGAGTCGGGTCTGGAAAAGAAATTTTTCATCCGCACCTCCACCGCTCCCCGGAAGGACAACCAAATCGTCCCCACAGTCAATGTCTTTCAGGGGCCGGGGCTCAAGGAGTGTGTCGGTGGCAAGGGAACCTGCCGGGAAGGGGCCTCCCGCTTCCACATGTATTTTGTCTTCGACGAGCGGGAAGATGCGCTGCTGCTGGCCGACCGCTACCGCCTGGAAGAGGATGACATGCTCCTGGGCTGGGTGAGCAAAAAGGATGGCTTTGTCTGGAACAACGCCTTCAGCCTGCGCCCCAAGGAGGATCTGAAATCTCCGGACAAAAAATCCACCGGTACCATCTGTGCCTACGAGCAGCTTTTGGATGCGGTTTCCGACAACAAGGATGCCTGCCAGCCGGTCAAGGGGGGGGTGGAGTGGTTGAAATCCCCGCTGCGCATTCCGGTTTTGGGGTTGGTGGACGAAAAAAACAATCACGTCAAGCCCGGCAGCCTGTCGGGTAAATCTTCTGGGGATCGTCGCTTTTATAAAGTGGCCCTGGCCCAGCCGGGTTTGGTGGGCCGCTCGGTGGGTGACGGTAAATTTGCCATCTCTTCCAACCTGGCAGCCGATATCATCCCCGAGTTTACGCCCAAGAGCGCCACCAGCGTTGAATCCCTCTCTGCCAAAAAACGGGTGGATATCTTTTTCCTCCTCGATGCCACCGCCAGTATGGATGCGGTGATCGATGCGGTCCGGGGCGTGGATGACAAATCCGGGGTGATCCAGGAGATCATCGACTCCCTGAAAAACACCCAGGGGTTCAAGGAGACCCAGCTGCGCTTTGGCTTTCGGGTATTCCGGGATCCCTATGCCGACAAGCAGGTGACCTCGGGGCTCAAGGATGGTATCGGCGAGGGGCTGCCCCTTTCCGGAGCCTGTGAGTTGAACAGCGTCGAGCAAAAGCTCAACTTCAAGAATTTCCAAAAGGCCATTTCCAAGGTATCAGTCACCAGCGACGACAAGGATGACTATCAGGAAAATGTCTATGGGGGTTTGAAGCAGGTTCTCACCCGGGATATCACCTCTTGCCCGGATCACCTGAAGCTCTTTTTTGTCATCGGTGATCACGGCTACAAGGCGATCAAAAGAACTGTCAAGCGCAATGGCCGCCGGGTACACATCTCCAAATATGAGCAATCCATCAACCGGGAAAGCCTGGTGCAGCTCCTGCGGGGCTCCGGCAAGATCGCCGGTCAGGAAAACAACGTCATTCCGTTTTTCATCCAGACTCCCAACCGTGGCCAGAAGGCCAAACACCCACGGGCCTACAATCGGGCCTACCGGCAGTTTGCCCAGCAAGCCAAATATCTTCTGCAAAAAAGCCTGCCCAAGGACTCCAAAGTGGAGGATCACTTTTTCCGCATGGGTGAGGAACAATTGCTGGGTCGGGTAGTCAATACGGTTGAAAAACTGGGCTCAAGTAGCCTCATTGACGAAATCATCCTGGACATCCGGGGTGGTGCTGCCCTAAATACGGTGATCGACCGTTTGCGTAGACAGCGTGTAGACATCCCTGGGGTCTATTGGCATATCCTTGAAAAAGGGGCCTGTGGTGAGCTAGGAGAGCAGTGTCGCAACCGGGTTTTCGATACCACCATGATCGGCTACATCGAAGCGACCGAAGAGGTGGTGGAAGAGCTTTGGATCGATTCCAGCGCGCTCTCTTCCTGGATTCGCATCCTGCGGGGATTCGAAGGCTATTTTGATCTGCCGGAATCCCAATTGCGCCGGGCTCTGATCAGTGCCATGGTATTGGGGCTCCAGCAGGAGATTCGCAGACCCCCCATTGATGTGGCGGGTGAAACTCCTGCAGAATACGCCCAGCGGCGCGGTGGATTGCCGGTACGTCGGCACAGCCCGCTTTTGAGCTATAACGTCAACTCCCTTTCAGCGGAAAATGTCATCCGCAACAAGGACGGTAAACTGATCGTGGTGGATAGGGACGGCATTGCCATCAAAGACCGCAACAACAAGGTCATTCCAGCAGTACCCGCTTGCGAGTTGCGCAGGCTGGCGCTCTGGGCCATCAAATCCAAGGAGATGTTGGAGGTGGTGGAACGGGACTACATGCGACCGGTATTTTCCTCCGAGCGCTATAAATCCCGTCGCTGCCCCGATGCCACCGCCAATGGTCGAAACCTGATGCGGATTTCCGGCTCCATCGAACGGGTTCCCCTGGGTCCCACCCGGGAATACAAATTCGGTCATACCGTGGGCGGTCGACGCGGTTACTGGATTCCTCAAGACTTGCTGCCATGAGTTGGGGCGTCCAGGTCAGCGCAGCCACCGTAGGGTGGGGAAAATCCTTCACCCTGTCGGTGGGCGGTCTGCGCCTGGACGCCTCCTCCATTTCCGGTCGTCTGCCGGTGTTGGGTCGCAGCGGCAGCGGCAAGAGTACCCTGCTTTATCTTCTGACCTTTCTCAAACGTCCCCAGGAAGGGTGGGTCCGCTGGACCTTCCCGGACGGCAACAAGGCGGTTTGGGGCCGCAAAGGTCTGGATCGCTCCGAATCAACTCTCTCCCTCACCAAAATTCGCCGTCACTATTTCGGCTTTGCCTACCAAAACTCCACCCTCACTCCTTATCTCAAGGTGCGCGAAAATCTCCTCTATCCCCTGGCGCTTCAGGGGGGGATGAACCGCACCGACATGTTGCGCAAGGTCCACTCCACCATGGACAGGGTGCTTCTGCGGGATAAGGATGGTCGCCGCATTGAGGAGACCAGCCCCGAGGAGTTTTTGGAACGCTATCCCAATGAGCTTTCCGGGGGGCAGTTTCAGCGGGTGGCTTTGGCCCAGGCGATGATCCACGATCCGGTGGTGCTGTTTGCCGACGAGCCTACCGGCAACCTCGACAGCGAAACCCGCAAAGAGGTGATGGGGCTGGTGGATCGCTGGCTGCAACTGGGGGATCGCATGGTGATCTGGGTGACCCATCACGACTCCGACGCCACCGATACCCGGGTGAGCCACCGCCTCCTGGTCCGAAATCACCACTGCCACCTGCAATCCAAGGCTGGCAAAACCACTTCCACGGGGTGAATGAGGTATGTCCAGTCACTCCGAACCAAAAAAATTAAAGGGTGGAATGGGGGGGTGGGTGCCGGTCTGGTTTTCCATGGGCAACCTGGCTTTCTGGCGCTCCTTCGGCTGCGGTCGTTTTGGGTGTGCGGGGGGTGGACGGGATTTTGCCTGGCTGACACTGCTGCTCTCTCTGGTGATCGCCATGATGCTCCTGATGGCGGGGAGCCGGGCGGGACTTCTGGATCGCTTTACCGATG
Source organism: Magnetococcales bacterium (assembly GCA_015232395.1). Taxonomy (NCBI): domain Bacteria; kingdom Pseudomonadati; phylum Pseudomonadota; class Magnetococcia; order Magnetococcales; species Magnetococcales bacterium. The sequence continues at coordinate 64,742 of JADFZT010000017.1, forward strand.
CGCTGTTGGGAACCCTCAGGCCTTATGGCGTACCTATCTGGGTGACTCCCCACTGGGAAAATCACGAGGGCATCCAGAAAAACCTGTTGGATCGCTTGGATAAACTGTCCGCACCAGACACCGGCCCCATCCCGGGTCTGTCGGTTCACTCCTATCGCCGTCTGGAGCGGGGTCGCCCGGGGATTCGTCTGCCGGGTGTGGCGAGCTGGAAGCGGGACGCACCCTTCATCGGTTGGGCGGTCTATCCCAACAACCCTTTGTGGCAGTTGCAGACCCCGGAGGGGTGGCATCCGGGGGTGGAAGGGGCGACCGATGAGTGGCTGGGCTTGCCCCTGACCATCGTTCTTTCCGAGACCCTCTTTGTGGAGCGCTTCAACTACGACGCGTATCGGGAATCGGTGAGCGAAGGGCTGCGCAAACGCAAGCGTCCGCCGCCTCCCATGCGGCCTCCGGGTAAAAAACTGACTGAATTTTTGGATACCCTGTGGCTGAGTGTCACGGTCTCCAACGATGATCAGCTGCTCCCCTTCAAGGTGCGTTGGGTCCACCATATCCCCGCCATGGAGAAGGTCAGCTATCTGTTTCCCTTGAGCACCTACCACGCTCTGCTGGCAGCCTACCATTTTCCGGACCTGAAATATGACCCTGCCACCCTGGGGCGGGGGGATTTTGCAGCACACCAGGTGCTGATGGATCCCAACTATCCCCGGGCGGGGATTACCGCTTTCGCCAAGTGTGCCCAGGAAGAGGTCGCCGCAACTGGGCTGACGGGTCTGCCCACCATCAATACCAAGCGCTGCCCACCCCCCATTTTGCCCCGTGCCTCCAGTCAGGCGGGTGGCTCCGGGAGCGGTGGTTCGACTGGTTGGGATACCCTCAACCACGATACCCAGAGCCAGCTGTGGATTCCCTGTCACCGGCTCCCCCGCAACGACACCCTCCGGGGCACTCTCTGTCCCCGGTATGGTCGAAGAGGTGCACCCAGCGATCCGGTTTTCGTACCCTGGGATGTCACCAGCTATGGCACCTCTTTTTCAGCGGTGCATGTCTATGTGCCCGACCCCACCCGGATCAACCAGGGGATTGAGGAATTTTTGGCGATTCGCACCCGGGATGGTCGCCCGGCGTTGAACATCCACGCCATGTATATGGACGCGTTGACCCGTTTTAATCTGCTTTCCGATATGCTGGCGACGCTGGTTCCGGCCTATGCGATCACCTTTGGGGTCTTTTTGGCCGCGTTGCTTTTGGCCCAGGTGGGGGCGTTGGTGGAGCATCGCAGACGTCATTTTGGGATTCTACTCAGCCGTGGCTTTACCAGTCTGGGGATTTATACCAAGCTCATCTGGCAGATGGCACTCTCCACCCTGGTGGGGGGGGCCCTCGCTGTTTTTGGTATGGTGCCTCTCTTGCGCTACCAGTTGGAGGATGGTTTTAGAGGCATTATCGAAAAATATCGGGATATTCTCCCTCCCGGGCAAACCTTCGAAGTGTTGCCCCTCTCCCCCGAAGCGATTGCCATCACCATCGGTACGGTGTTTGGAGCGGTGGTGTTCGTGACCATTTTCCGTCTTTTCAGTATGCCTCTACGGGGCAGTACCGCGCCTTCTGATCTTCTCCACGGTAAACGTGCAGCCCCCAAGCGGGATGCCCTCAGCCGAGATGTTTAAGGGGCGGGATCTCTCTTTCAGGTATGATCTTCCTCACTTGCCCGGCCCTGCTTGATCGTGTTGGTCGGATCCTCCCGAAATAAAAGATAAAGTTGTGGTAAATCCCCGGAAACCTTGAGCCTCGTTGGGTTCAGGACTACCATTGCCCAGGGGTGGAATCTGGGGTGCCTGGGCACCGGATGAATCGGAAATCTTAAGACAAAAGGATAGGTCATGGCGGGACATAGCAAGTGGGCCAATATTAAATTTCGCAAAGGGGCCCAGGACGCCAAGCGGGGCAAGGTGTTTACCAAGCTCATCCGGGAGATTACCACGGCCGCCCGCATCGGTGGTGGAGATGCCAGTTCCAACCCCAGGCTGCGTGCCGCCCTCATCGCTGCCCGGGATAAAAATATGCCCAAGGACACCATGGAAAAGGCGGTGAAGCGGGGTACTGGTGAACTGGAAGGGGTCAACTATGAGGAGATCCGCTACGAAGGGTATGGCCCGGGAGGGGTGGCGGTCATTGTCGAGACCCTGACTGATAACACCAATCGCACGGTGGGGGAGGTGCGGCATCTTTTCAGCAAATATGGCGGCAATCTGGGCACCACGGGATGTGTGGGCTTTCTGTTCGACAAGGTGGGGCGAATCGTCTACCAGGGGATCGATGAAGATATCTTGATGGAAGCGGCGCTGGATGCTGGGGCTGAGGATATCGAAAGCGATGGTGAGGATCAGGAGGTGTTGAGCCCACCGGAAGCGTTCGAAGCCCTGCGGGAGAGTCTGGTGAAGGCATTCGGCAATCCGGTGAGTGCCGAGATTACCATGCGCCCGCAAAACACCGTGGCTCTCAATGAAAAACAGGCGACTTCCATGCTCAAGTTGATGGAGCTTCTGGAAGATAACGACGACGTCCAGCAGGTTCACGCCAACTTCGATATTTCTGAAGATATTCTCGAAAAGCTGGCCATGGCGTGATGGGGAGTTCAGGGTGCGTATTCTAGGAATAGACCCAGGCTCGGCGGTGACCGGCTGGGGGGTGATCGAAAATGATGGCCGCAAAACCCGGCATATTGCCCATGGTTGCGTCCGTACCAAATCAGGAGCGCCTCTGGCGGATCGGCTGGGGGCGATTTTTCTGGAACTGCAAAAGGTGATCGATCAACACGGCCCCCAACAGGCAGCGGTGGAGATGGTCTTTATGGCCAAAAACGCCCAGTCTGCCATCAAGCTCGGCCACGCCCGGGGAGCGGCCATCACCGCGATTGTCAGCCGAAACATGCCTGTTTATGAATATAGCGCCCTCCAGGTGAAAAAATCGGTGGTGGGGTATGGCCGGGCGGAAAAACATCAGGTGGGGGAGATGATCCGCATGATTTTGACCCTCCCCAAAGCCCCGGCCCAGGATGCGGCAGATGCCTTGGGGGTGGCGCTTTGCCATTTTCATACAGCCTCCAGCCCCGACTTTAAGCTCCGTTTGCGGGGGGCGGCATGATTGCGCAACTGCGGGGGGTGCTGGCGGAAAAAAGCCCGGACCAGGCTCTGATCGATGTGGGGGGGGTGGGTTATCGGGTTTTTATCCCCCTCTCCACCTATGAGGCGCTGCCGGAGCTGGAAAAAGAGGTCAAGCTGGTCACCGTGACCCATGTCAGGGAGGACGCTTTCCACCTTTTTGGCTTCAGCACCCGTCGGGAGCGGGATTTTTTCATCCTGCTCAACGGCGTCAATGGCATCGGTGCCAAGCTCGCCCTGGCAGCCCTCTCCGCACTCACCCCCGAAACCCTCTCCACCGCCATCGCCCAGGCCGATGTGACGACTCTGTCCCGTATCTCCGGTGTGGGCAAAAAGACCGCCCAGCGCATGGTGATGGAGCTGAAGGATAAACTCCCCAACTTGACCGCCATCCCCGTCTCAGGCCTCCCCAGCCAACCTGGAACCATGCTCCCGGCCTCCATGCGGGAAGAGTTGATCTCCGCTTTGATCAACCTGGGCTACAAGCGCAACCAGGTGGAGCTGGTCCTGCGGCAGCTGCCCATGGATGAAATGAAAGATGTGGGCGAAGGCATCCGCACCGCTTTGAAATTGCTCGCCCGCTGATTCCATGACATCCTGGCCGCTCAAAGGAGATCTCCCATGAGCATCCATATCCGCCGCCTCAAAATCGTTAATTTCCGCAGTATCGATGAACTCGTACTTGAGAATATTCCCCCCTATGCCGTTTTTGTTGGTCCCAATGGGGCCGGTAAATCCAATTTTTTCGAAGCTCTGGATTTTGTTTCCCAGGTGATCCGACATGATGCGCGATTTGCCATCCAGCAGCTTGGTGGATTTGATAACGTTCACTGCTATCAACGAGAAGGGGAAGCTGCACGTTGTTTTGAGTTTTATATTGAAACAGAAACACCAGCCCCTGAGGTGGTTAAAGAGGAAGCATTTAATAAATTTGTGGGAGTTGACGACTCAATTATTGAAGAGTGTTCCCTGATTATTGAAAAATATTCCCTGAAAATTCACCAATTGGATAATGATCCAATATTGGAAGAACTTTGGTCAATTATGAGTGATTGTTTGATTCAAGGAGAAAATT
>JADFZT010000018.1 GCA_015232395.1 Magnetococcales bacterium
AACAGCTCTACCTGCCAGCGGGAACGGTAGAGTTGAGCAATCGTCAGTGCTGGTAGCGTGAAATCATTGGTCAGAAATACCAGGATCTTGTCGTTTTTGGAGCCATAGAATTTCACCCGCCGCAGGTGAACAGGGTATGAAGTTTTACCGCCCCCTTGGTCTTGCGGAATTTGGCCCAGGGGAAGACGGACAGACACAAGTCGATTGTAGTGGAATCGAGGGCGTAAACCGTTTGCTGAAGATCGATACCGAATTCGTCGTTTTGGTATAGTCGTCTGGCAGTTTGAATCAGAGATTGTGCGAAATCGGCATAGATCCGCCAATCGCGTTTTTCGTTGGCATCGGCCAAAGTGCTCCTGGATACACTACTGCGAATGCCCATGTGGAAAAGCTTGGATTGTTGGGCGCGAAGGCAAACTTCGATGTCTCGCAGGCTGTTCCGGTAGGTGAGTTGGGCAAAGGCCATGCAAAGGTATTGGTCCAAACAAGAGAATCGTTTGATTTGCCGATTCCCGTGATATCGGTGAACGCAACTTCGAAAGGTGTGGAGGGGCATGTGATCCATCACCTGCGAGAAAACGGTTTTACCCTTGTTCATTGGTCACCCTCCATTGCCGGTTGGAAAGGGCAATAGGGTGACAAAATATCCGGTCCAGGTTCAAATCGATAACAGGTTAAAATCGCGAATTATCGTTAATTAACAGATTGTTAAGAAGAAGCAAAACTTATGTCCCGGACACTAGTGATGGATTACATAAAGCCGAAAAAGTTATTGGACAGTCAGAACGAGCACCTTCCTATCCAGATCATTTTATAGAAAAGCGTGACACAGAATAAATTATTGGACAGCTGGAACAATAAACACCCCACCCAGACCAATTTCTTTTATTATCCACAAAAACAAGCTATATTGCAGGTTACTCATTCAACAGTCAGAGGAGGAGCCATCATGAATCTCAGCGATCTTTTCCTGCTAAAAAACAATGGCCAAGCTAAACTGGCAAACCGGCCTGCCATGACCAAGGTATTGAAAAAAATCTTCAAAAAACAGCATGGAAAGCCAAAAAGCTGGACACCAGAGGTGCGTGACGCCTACAAAGACGCCAAGACCCAACTGGTCAATCCGAACCCCTACGTCATTCGGGCCATGCGATCCATTCTGAAGAAAAAAGACTAACTGGCAAAGTTCACATACAGGTGGGGAGATAGATGAGCGGTAGGGTGGGCACTGCTTTTGTGTCCACGACACTCTTTGGAAAAACAGAACGGACCAAACCTTCAAACACTTCTATGGCGTTGCCACTTGCAGCCTGGATGCGTGCCGTTGCACTTTGCCATCATTCCTGCGAAAGCGGGAGTGACGGCAAAAACGATACGTGTCTCCAATAAATTTCAAGCATGCCTTTTTCAGATGGGACGACGATATAAGGTCAACCTTCCCTACCCGCCACAGCCTGCCTCAACCGTTCATTTTTCCCATCTTCAAAACGAACCTCAGAACACACACTTTTCATTCAGAAAAACACCGTATTGAACATCTTCCTCTAAAATATGCTGAATCAACCAATCAGAAAAAAACGCTCTAAATTCTGCCACACTCAAAGCCTTTTCAGCCCTCAGATCTGCCCTGAATTGGTGCACCTTCTTTTCTAAAACGGCATGTTTTTCTTTGTGTGCCTCTGCTTCAGGATAACCATACTGCATCATAATCGACTCCTCCTCAGAGAAGTGATATTTGGTATAGTTCACCAAGGCTTCCAAAGCGCGTTCCATGGAGCCCATATCCAGATCAGAACGGATGATCTCCATGATGCTGTTAGCGATCTCCACCAATTTTTTGTGGTGAACATCCATCCGTGAGACCTGAACACTGAAGCTTTCCCGCCAAAGAAAAATTTCCGAATCTTTTCCTGAAAGAATGATTTTCGATGCCCGTCTCTGGTAGGACTCAAACAATTTCCAACGCACAATGGGAATATCCAGCAGCACCTCACCGGGAATCCGTAACACCTGTGTGGGTTCCAGCACTTCAATTCGAAATAGGCAGGGGGAGTCAAAAATGGCCGACTCCTCACCAAAATAATCCCGGTCTGAAAGAGTATCGATCACCTCGCTGCCGATGAGGCGTTGGAGCTTGCCGGATTTGATCACATTCAAGGCGTCCAGATCTTTGCAGCCGACACTCTCGCCGGGCTCAAATCGCTTCTCCTCGATAAAATCCAGAATACGATTCAGGATGGGATAGGAAACGCCCTCACCGAACAAAACGGTACTTTCCAGGAATGAGCGCACCTCCCAAGTCTGCTCAATCCTCGGCAGGAGACCGTTGCGCATGACAATTTCGATATAGAGATTGGCAGGAACGCGCAGCGCCCGCACAAAGCAGGCGGCCCGATAGGTTGATTCAGAGGGGACACCATGCAAACCACTCAACTCCCCGATCATGGCCCCAGCCGACAGTTGATTGAGAAAGTGGCTGCGGGTCCGAATACAATCCACCGCACCAGAAAGAACCAGCAATACGGTGGAGGAAGTCTCCCCCTCCTTCAGGATGATACTTCCGGGATTAAAATCAACGATGAAGCTGTTGAGGAGAATGCGTATCTGGGAGTCTGGAATATTGGGAAAATAAGATTCCAGAAATTGAAAAGCACTACGCCGGACCAGATCGGATTTACCGGAAATCAAAATATCGGTGATGCCGTAAGGGGCGTTGGAGCCGATCTCCATCTCCTCCGGGGAGAGTTGCAGGGCGGTATGGGAGAGTAAAATTTTATCGGAACGATCCTCCCTAAAATCCTTGGCCACACCGTGAATGAGACCACCGCCGATATCGATCTTTTTGATATCCACCGGTGTGAGATAGTCCGATTTGACTTTGTCGAACACCGTTTGAGATATGCCGGGTGCGGTGGTGGAATCAGTCACCATCCCTTCCAACACATCCAGGGAGACGATATCGGCAAAGTGCGCGTAGGTCTTATAGCCACCATCCCACAAGGTGCGGAAAATAAAGATACTGGTTTCCAATGGGTGGGGTGAAAAGAGCGGCTTGACCTCCAGGGCGTCGATATCGTTCCAGGTATCGAAATCCAGATCATACACATCAAAAAAGTCCAAAAACCGCTCTTCTTCCATGGAGAGCAGGGCGGCCAGCTTTTTTTCGATGGTGGCTCGGACCAGGGGCGTAGCAAAATATTTAATTTTATGGCCCGCCTGCATCAGGGTGGTGATACCGGCAAAGTGATCATCGTGGGCGTGGGTGTGAAAAATGCCTTCGATTTCGTTGAGCCCAATCCCCAGAGCCACCAGATTGCTGGCCAGGTTGGGTCCAGCATCGATCAAATAAATTTTCCCCTGAAACATCAAAACGCTGGACATGCTGGGCCGGTTAATATCCCAGCCATCCCCCTCACCGGAATGGATCACCCCGAAATATTCCCGCCGAATCCTGCGAAACCCCAGAGGATAGGCGGTTTCGTAACGTTCACCCGGTTTCAGATTGAGATCGACAGTCGCGGTGTGGCCTTGATATTCGAACTCAAAGATATTGCTGTCCAGGCGGCGTACGAAGAGACCGTTTTTAATCTCAACCCCTTTGTCTCCAACGATACGGGTATCCAGCAGATCGGTGGTTGGGCGAATTTTGCCAAAGGCGAAGCGCAGCTTGAGACGCATCATCTCATCCGCCACCTCCGGATCCACCCCGGTTTGGATGATCTCCTCCCTTGAAACCAGCCCATAATTGCCCCGATAGATATAGCGCATTTGGGCGTTGACCTGCTCTGACGCCCCAATCAACATCGGCTTTTCACCGGTATTGTTGGGATGGTTGGGCAAAATCATCCCCTGCTTATAGAGCATCTGCAAAACCGGAAATTCCGCCACGTTGGCAAAATCCCCATTTTGCAACATCACATCAGAGAGAAGAATGGCATTAGGACCGGTTTCGAAGGTGATGCCATCTTTTTGGGCGGAAGAGATAAGCCCTTGGCGAATCAAGTGTTTCACCACATCAGCCGGGCAGCCGCAAAGAATATTCAAACCAGCTTCCGGCACCTTCAGCCAAAACACACCCGCCGTCACCCGAATGGTGAGGAGACTCTGCATGGTTGTACGCAAGGCATCCCGGATCTGTTCCAGTTCACTGGTGCGCTCCCGGACCTGTTCTTCCAGAGCGCGACTTTGACTGGAGAGAGAGAGATGCATGCGCACCCTTGCCAGCAACACCGGGGGACTGATGGGTTTGGCGAGATAGTCCACCGCGCCCACTTTAAACCCCAAGGCTTCGTCCCACTCCGCCCCTTTGGCCGTGACAAAAATGACAGGAATATCCCGGGTATTGGGATTGGCCTTGAGCTTGCGGCATACCTCAAAACCATCCATCTCGGGCATGAGAATATCGAGTAGAATCAAATCGGGGGGGGGATTGGTGGCGGCGCGTTTGAGGGCCTGCTCACCATTTTTGGCAATGAGAGTGCGATAGCGCTCCCCCAGCAATCCCACCAGGATATCGATGTTGATTTTTTCATCATCGACGATGAGAATGCGTGCTTTGTCATCTTTCATGATCAGGTCATCCCCTGATTTTCCCATGTGCCCTGGCCTTATCACCCAAAGCTACGCCCAAAAGCTTGAGCCAGGTGCTAAAAATAGAGACATCGAAGACTCCTCCCCCTAACAAGCAGAGTCTACCCTCATCAATGTACGCCCCCAGAGGCTCTCCCTGAACCAGAAGATCCAATAAGGAGATTCAATGGCGCAAAACTCCAAATCAACCCATTAGAATCCTGTTCCATTCCAGGATCAGCAGAGAATATTTCCATAAAGGAATTGTACCGATCAGCGGTTGTGATTGCCAGTCCAGAGAGGATTTGTGGTGATGACAGGAATGAATAGGAGGGTGGAACCTGGGAAGGGAGCCCTGAAAATGGCTGTATCAGCAGGCAGAGCCAACCCGAGCCAGCAGGATCAAAATTCCCATTTGATCTGGCCAAAAACAGACCGTTCGATTTCCACTGTTTGAATCGAAAAATATTCGTCCGAAAATTCCATATTTTGGGAATCGAGAAGATTTTTACCGATAATGGAAAACTCCAGATCAGGCAGGGGTTTCCAGGACAGATGCAGATCCAGAGAGGAAAAAGCAGAGAGGTCAAGACCAGGAATCCGGTCGGTAAACCGATACCAAAGATCCAAGGAAACGTTGTGGGGTAGATCCATCCGTGAGCGCAGACTCAGCTGATTTTGGGCATACTGCTCATCGGCCACCACATCCAAGTCAGCTTCGGTAACAGAGTCGTCCAGATCCATACGCAGATAACCATAGCCACCGATAAGCCGCCACCAATCGTTCACTTCCCACTCCAAGGCCACCTCCAGGCCGTGGGTGTGACCGGAAGAGCCGTTGGAGATGATCGTCGGCACGTAGAGATAGGTTCCCGCCGCAATAGTGATCAAAGCGGTATCCCCATAATCGAGCCGAAAGAGGTCATCATAGTCGTTGTAAAAAAGATTGGCCTCCATAAACACCTTATCGGTGAGGCGCCCCCGATAGCCCATTTCATAGGCAATCATCTTTTCGGTATCAAAATTTCCGTCGTCACTGGCAATCTCCAGAACGGAAGGCACCGGCATGCTTGCTGACTGGACGATGGCCCGCAACACCCCATCTGTCTCGATGCTGGAGGGAGAGCGCAAAGCCCTGGAGACCGCACCCCACACCGTATGGTTCGAAGAGAGACGCCATAACAGCCGGGCACTGGGTTGGATATCCCAACCGGCATAGGGATTGTCTTCGATTTTGGAGCCCAGAGTTAAAAACAGCCGATCCGCCATCAGGGTGATCTCATCCTGGACAAACAGACTGGCAAAAAAGAGGTCGCTTTGGGTAAGGGACATAAATTGGGTTTCGTTGGGAGAGATGGTACTGTCAATCCAACGAAAGTTGAGTCCCCAGATGAGTTGGTGACTCTGAGCTATCTGAAAAGCGTGGTGTGCCTCCACATCCCAAGTTTCCACCGATTCGATAAACCAATAGGTGGAATCCCGTTCATAGTGGTCGTAATAACCCTGTAAAGTCAGGGTTCCACCATTCTCAAACTGTCGCATCCAACGCACCTGGAGATGGGCTCCATGGACATCTTCGGTATCATTCTCCCGGCTGGTGGTGAGCGTGGCTAATGAAGCTGCCAGCACATTGGTATGGTTGCGATTTTCAGAATATTCCCCCTGGATGGTCAGGGTATCTTCGGATGAACCGACAGTGCCATCCAGCCGAAAACCCACGCGACCATTTGCCCAATGATCCCAGCTATCCTCACTGGTACCAAAGGCAACACCGCTATCCTCCTCAAACCCATTTCCATGAAGCCGGTAGCTGAAATTTTCGCCGAGCATGCCGCCATAACGCAGAGCACCACTGGCCAGTCGCTCGGTTCCCATGCCCACCTTGAGCAAACCGCCCTGGGTCTGCTGAGCGGTTTTGGTGATGATATTGATCACCCCGTTCATGGCGTTGGAGCCCCAGATGGTCGCACCTGGACCCCGGATCACTTCAATGCGATCAATATCCTCAGGAATGATATCCTGGGCATCCCAGTAAACTCCGGAAAAAGTGGGATTATAGATGGAGCGCCCATCGATAAGCACCAGCAGCTTGCGGGAATAGCGCCCGTTAAACCCCCTGGCCGACACCCCCCATTTATTGGTGTCGATCTGGAAAACGTTGAGGCCTGGAACCATGCGCAACATTTCCGGCAGGGAAGAAGCTCCAGAGCGCAAAATATCTTCGGAGGAGATGACATAGACTGCAGAGGCCACATCCATCAGGCGTTGGGTTTTGAGAGAGGCGGAGGTGACCTCCAGATCGAGAATATCCTCCAAGGAAAGGTCGAGCAGTTCCCCCACTTCGGCATCTGCTTCAGGGGCACGGGTCAGATCACACCAACCATCAAAAGCCGTGAGTTGGACCACGAGAACGAGGAGCGCTGATATTGAAATCGGTACCAGGCTTTTATGGAATCGATGCTTCAAACCAAATATCTCCTCAAGGCGCTGATGCTCCGGAATGTTTCGAGATAGAGTCCCCATCATCCGCTGCATCATTTTCATACACGCGATCAGCCTGAATCAGTGTGCTGTCCCTAAATATAATAGTACACCATATTGGTTTCATGGATGCATTGAAATCAACGCTGGTCTCTTTTCAACAAAGATCGACCAGAAACAACCAATCAAGAACCGATGGGATCACGAAAAATGTGATGCCCCTACCCCGCAGAAAAGATGGCATATTTCCCTGCATCCTCTTTCACTAACCATCCAAACAACGAAGGTCTCAGCCTGTCTGGATTGGGCGCAAAGATAAAGTGAAAGTCGGAAAACAAAAATGGATCAGAGGAAAAAACCAACAGAAAAAGCCTGGAAAAAGAGCGTCGGCAAACAGCAGGAAAGCAGGCAGAAAAGCCGGAAGAGGAGACAAAAAAGGGCTGAATTCAGGAGAATCCAGCCCTTTTTTTTATTTTGGCTCCCCGGGACGGACTCGAACCATCGACAAGGTGGTTAACAGCCACCTGCTCTGCCAGCTGAGCTACCGGGGAATAGGAAGCCTTAGCGGAAAGTGCGTACACTATACGGTTTTTTTGTGCCCGGTCAAGGCGATTGTGCACCTTCAGACAAATTGGTAGAAAGAATTAGACGGCTCCCAATCGAACACCCAAATTTTTCAGCAGCACTGTCTTGATTAACGACCACTTCCACGGTTCCAAACCCACCCACCACAAGGCCTGCCTGCCCAGGCCCCAGTGCGGAAAATGTCTCCACAAGAGCACCACATGGGTTGCCATCTATCAGGCCGAAAACGTCCCCTTTTGGAAGTTGATCTCCTGACAACCCACTGACCAAATTGCCAAATCGATCCACCAACATCACTTCTGAGTGCCACTGGGCCCCCTGCTTAAACCCATATTGAGAATTGAGCAGAATGGGATCGGATATACTTTTTCCAAGATCTGAAAGGAGTTCACCCGACAACAAACGAACAGCAGCAGGTGCAAAAAGATCCCGACCATGAAAAGTAGTTGAAGAGATTCTGTCCTGTGGGAGATCCAAAGAGACGATCCGGGCGTCATTTTGCTGGATAAATGGGGTCATCAGACCATTATCCGGCCCGAGATAGAAGGCATCTCCCACTTGAACAGCCAAAGCCCGCCGATGGCTACCAACACCAGGGTCTACCACACAGATCCAGACAGCAGGATCGGGCATATGGTGGCGACAACGTTCGATAAACCAAGCACCACTCTTAACGGAAAAGGGGGGTAATTCGTGATAGAGATCCAAGCAAACGACACCAGGAAAATCCCGATGAAGCACACCCTTCATCTGTCCTACATAGGGATCGGAAGTTCCGAAGTCGGTCAGCAGGACGACCGGCGGCACTTTTCTCATGCCCTTAACCGCAGCACAGTTGGATCTATCTTTGGAAAGGAGGGGGGATACAGCCGGAAGCACGCCTGGCTTCCGGCTTTATTGTTTCTAAACAGTGATCAGGCAGCTGACTCTTCAGTACGTTCAACCAACTCAATTAAGGACATCTGAGCGCTGTCCCCTTGACGAAAACGGGTCTTGAGTACCCGGGTGTAACCACCGTTGCGTTCCCGATTGCGTTCGGCGATATCAGAAAACAGCTTGTAGACGATATCTTTGTCTTTCAGCACACGCAGGGCCATGCGCCGGGCATGAAGATCGCCCCTTTTGCCCAGGGTAATCGCCTTATCGGCGATCCGCTTGAGTTCTTTGGCCCTGGGAAGGGTGGTCTCAATCCGCTCATGGCGCAGAAGGCTGATAAGCATGTTGCTCATCATAGCCTTGCGGTGGGCAGCGTCCCGGCCGAATTTCCGTCCGCTTTTACGATGTCTCATGACGAGCCCCTATTAAAAGTTTTCCTCATCGAACTGCTTGGACAGTTCTTCGATGTTATCCGGTGGCCAGTTGTCCAACACCATGCCAAGGCTCAAGTCCATTTCGTCCAGAACTTCCTTGATCTCATTCAACGACTTACGTCCAAAGTTGGGCGTCTTGAGCATTTCAGACTCGGTTTTTTGAACCAAGTCCCCAATGTAGACGATATCGTCGTTTTTCAGGCAGTTGGCGGAACGGACCGAAAGTTCCAGTTCGTCCACTTTTCGGAAGAGGTTGGGATTCCACTTGGGTCCGGACTCCTCTTCCTGAGATTCCAGGATGGGTACATCCTCGAAATTGATAAATGGATTGAGCTGATTTTGCAATATTTTGGCTGCGAGTGCCAGAGCATCCTCAGGTGAGACCACACCATTGGTCTCAATGTCCATGATCAATTTATCGTGGTCGGTCTGCTGCCCGACTCGGGCGTTTTCGACCTTGTAGGCTACTTTTTTGACTGGGTTGAAACTACAGTCTACGGGAATGGTCCCGATAGCGACCGTTTCATCCAGGCTTTGGGTAGCTCTGACGTACCCTTTTCCACTCACCACGGTCATGGTGATATCCAGCTTGCCACTCTTGTTCAGGGTAGCAATATGATGATCAGGGTTGAGGATTTCCACATCGTGCCCAACCGTGATTTGACCTGCGGTTACCGGTCCTTCCCCTTCAGCGATGAGCTGAATGGTAGCTGGACCCGTTTTGCTTTTAAGAATGGCCAGCTCCTTAAGGTTCAGGATGATGTCGGTGACATCTTCCAACACCCCAGGCACACTCGAAAATTCGTGAAGAACCCCTTCGATTTTGACCGTAGAGACGGCTGCACCCTGTAGAGAGGAGAGCAGGACGCGTCTCAGGGCGTTACCCAAAGTGATTCCCATACCCCGTTCCAGAGGTTCCGCGACAAGGTTAGCCTTGCGCTGCAAATCCCCCGTCCCGGCCAGCTCGATTTTGCGAGGTTTGATCAGTTCAATCCAGTTTCTATACATCCATCACCCCTCAACCAGCGCCCTAAGGTTCCGGTTACTTGGAATAGAGCTCGACGACGAGGTTTTCGTTGAAGTCGACCGGTAGGTCACTTCTGTCCGGATAGGAATGGAATACACCGGCCATTTTTTCGGCGTCCATTTCAACCCAGGTGGGAAGACCTCTCTGCAGTGCACTGTCAAGAGCACCTTTGATACGCAGCTGCTCCCGAGCCTTGGTGGCGACAGCAATTTTGTCACCAGGCTTGACCAGAAAAGAGGGAATATTAACCGATCGTTCATTGACCATGATCTGCTTGTGGCTGACGACTTGACGGGCCTCCGTACGTGAGGCGGCAAGCCCCAGACGAAAAACCACGTTATCTAGACGTCTTTCCAGGAGAACCAGTAGATTTTCACCGGTGACCCCACGCATCCGTGCCGCTTTTTTAAAGTAGTTGCGGAACTGACGCTCAAGCAGACCATAGGTCCGTTTGATCTTCTGTTTTTCCCGAAGGTGAACACCGTAGTCGGAAATCTTACGGCGTCTTTGACCGTGCTCTCCGGGAATATAGCTGCGCCGTTCAATGGCGCACTTATCCGAATAGCACTTTTCCCCTTTCAGGTACATTTTTGTTGCTTCACGCCGACATATTCGGCACTTGGATGAAAGGTAACGAGCCATTTTCCTGAAGGTCTCCCAATCTGCCCAGTATCAAACCCGACGGCGTTTCGGCGGCCGGCAGCCATTGTGTGGGATGGGCGTGACATCCTGCACAAAGCCAATGTTGAATCCGATGCCCGCCAACGCCCGTAAGGCTGATTCTCTGCCAGAGCCTGGCCCCTTGAGTCGAACATCCAGGTTTTTCATGCCGTGTTCTTGAGCCTTGCGACCGGCTGTTTCAGCGGCAATCTGGGCGGCAAATGGCGTTGATTTCCGGGACCCTTTAAATCCTTGAGCGCCAGCCGATCCCCAGGAGATAACGTTCCCTGACGGATCGGTAATGGTGATAAGGGTATTATTGAAGGTCGACCGGATGTGCGCAATGCCGCTGGCGATGTTCTTGCGCTCTTTCTTTTTCCTAAGTGACTTCTGGGCCTTCGCCATCTTACCTCCGGTAATTCATCTATTTTTACTTTTTACCACTGATTACAGCACGCCTGGGACCTTTGCGGGTCCGGGCGTTGGTATGGGTTCTCTGCCCACGAGTGGGAAGTCCACGACGGTGCCGTAGCCCCCTGTAGGTACCGAGATCCATCAGGCGTTTGGTGTCCATAGCCACCTGCCGACGGAGATCCCCTTCCACGGTAAAATCGTTGTCAATAATGGATCGAATTTTGGCTACATCCGCTTCTGTCAGATCGACACCACGTGAGTTCGGAGCAATCTCTGCAGTTTGGAGAATTGTCCGCGCTGCGTGACGACCGATACCATAGATATAGGTCAGACCAATTTCAATCCGTTTGTTGATGGGGATGTTCACCCCTGCTATTCGGGCCAAGATACAGTCTCCCGGAGTTCAAGCGCGTTAAAAACGTCAACCTTGCCGTTGCTTGTGTTTTGGGTTTTTGTGGCAAACAACCCGTAAAACACCTTTGCGTTTGATGATTTTACAATCCTTGCAGATTACCTTGACTGATGCGCGGACTTTCATCTTTTTTTCCTCCACTTAACGAAGGCTGCGGTTTTTTCCTGGGCCTTCGTGTTTGATACCGTCTTTTGAAAAAGTTGGTATCAAACCTTCTCACCACCCTACATAAGCAGTGGCATCAAACCCGTTTATCGTCGACCTCTGATTCGGGTTTTTTTCATGAGCCCTTCATATTGGCGGCTGATGAGAAAGGATTGAATCTGGGCGGCGGTATCCATGGTGACACCCACAACGATGAGCATTGAGGTACCACCAAAATAGAACGGTACATTATAGTTGGCAATCAGGATCTCAGGCAAGAGACACACTGCAGCCACATAAGCAGCCCCGATAAAGGTGAGCCGCGTCAGAATCGTGTCGAGATGTTCAGCGGTCTTTTTGCCAGGACGAATCCCAGGCACAAACCCACCGTATTTTCTTAGGTTATCTGCGGTCTCCTCCGGATTGAAAACAATCGCGGTATAGAAAAAACAGAAGAAAATAATCGCCAGGGCGTAAACCACCATATATGGAATATGACCTGGTGAAAGATAGGATGCTGCCGTCTTGAAGGCGTCCCATGGTGCAAAGTTTGCCAAGGTCACCGGAAACAAGATGATGGAGCTGGCAAAAATGGGTGGAATCACCCCTGCCGTATTCACTTTCAGTGGCAGGTGGGTATTTTCTCCTCCAACCATACGCCGACCACTCACTTGCCTTTTGGCATACTGGATGGTGATACGTCTCTGGGCCCGTTCCATGAAAATAATGAAGCTGGTTACAGCCACAGCCATCACCAGCAGGAACAGGACGAACAGTGGTTGCAGGTCACCGGTTCTTGCCAGTTGCAGCGTGTTGGCCAGGGCGATCGGCAGGTTGGCGACGATACCAGCAAAGATGATCAGTGAGATACCGTTACCAATGCCCCTTGCCGTGATCTGCTCACCCACCCACATGATGAAAGCTGTACCCGCTGTGAGGGTAATGACCGTCATCAGTCGAAAGGACCAGCCTGGGGTAACCACAACGTTCAGCCCACCCGCGACCATGGATTCCAACCCGTAAGAAATCCCAAAGCCTTGAAATATGGACAATACAACCGTTCCATATCGAGTATACTGATTGATTTTGCGTCGACCGGACTCGCCTTCCTTCTTGAGAGTCTCCAGTTTAGGCACCACCGCCGTCATCAATTGTAAAATGATGGAGGCAGAGATATAGGGCATGATGCCCAACGCAAAAACGGTGAGACGGGATAGCGCCCCACCAGAAAACATATTAAACATTCCCAACAAAGTGCCCTGTTGCTGGGCAAAGAAGGCAGCCAGCGCATTGGGATCAATGCCAGGAGTCGGTACGTGTGCCCCGATCCGGTAGACAATCAACATTCCCAGAGTAAACAGGAGTCGATTTCTGAGTTCCGGAATCTTGCCCATGTTGGCAAGTCCGGCCAGCGGGGACTGGGGTTCGGTAACTGCCATCAATCAGCAGGCCCGGAGGCCTTTTCCTCAGTCAAAGCCAGCACACCACCAGCAGCTTCCAGCTTGGCTTGCGCCGACTTGGAGGCTTTGGAGACCTTGAGTTTCAGTGGTTTGGTCATCTCACCATCACCTAGCAGCTTAACAGGTGTTTGCAAATCTTTGACTAAACCTTTATCTAGAAGCTCCTGAGTACCCACTTCGGTATCGGCATCGAAAAGGTCTAGGTCTTTGATCTTGATGAGAGCAAAGTTGGTTTTAAAGTTGTTGGTAAAACCCCGTTTGGGCAGTCGACGTTGCAAGGGCATCTGTCCACCCTCGAAACCAACCATGCCCAGTCGGCCAGAGCGTGATTTTTGGCCTTTGTGACCACGACCAGCAGTTTTACCGAGACCGCTTCCCATTCCTCTACCCTTCCTTTTGGAATTGGTAGAGTTGGTTGCAGGTAATTGATTGAGCTTCATATCGAAAGTCTTTCCCGTAGAAGATCTTAATCGACCACCTGGACCAGATGGACCACCTTGTTGATCATTCCCCGTACTTCCGGGGTGTCCACCAATTCCCGAACTTGATTAAGCCGGGTCAGTCCGAGCCCGTCCACGACTTTGCGGTGTTTACCGGGCCTGCCGATGGTGGAACGGATGAGTTGTACTTTGATTTTCTTAGCCATGACAACCCTTTAGTATGCCAGTACCTGATCCGCCGGTAGACCTCGCCGTGCGGCAATGTCTTCGGGTGAGCGAATTAATTCGAGGGCTTTGAAGGTTGCCTTAACCAGGTTGTGGGGGTTGGAGGTTCCGGTTGACTTAGCCAGAACATCTCGAATACCCACTGCTTCAAAGATGGGGCGCATGGCACCACCTGCAATGATTCCAGTACCTTCAGCAGCCGGTCTCAATACGACACCACCTGCACCATATTTAGCGACGATTTGGTGATGCAGGGTCCGTCCATCTTTAATGGATACGGAGCGCATGTTTTTCTTGGCCTGTTCAGTCGCTTTGCGGATCGATTCCGGTACTTCCTTGGCTTTGCCAAGGCCGTAACCTACCTGACCCTTGCCATCTCCTACCACAACGATGGCTGAAAAGTTAAAGCGGCTACCACCTTTGACCACTTTGGCGGTACGTTTAATCACGACAAGCTTTTCGATCAGCTCTTCACTCGGCCAGCTGTCGCCTCTTTCCTGGTTCCTGCCGGGGCGTGGCTTAGACATCGCGTCTCCAAACTCTCTTTTTCATACCAAGACGGACGGAGCCGTCAGAATTCCAGTCCGCCTTCACGCGCTGCATCGGCCAGGACTTTGATTCGTCCATGGTAGATATAGCCACCACGATCGAAGACCACTTGATTTATGTTGGCTTTTTTGGCCTTTTCCGCAATGGCCTTACCAACTTTGCCGGCAGCTTCACGATTGCTGCCGTTTTTGAGCCCTTCCCGGATCTCCTTATCTATCGTGGAGGCGGCAACCAAGGTACGACCAGCTTGATCATCAATAATCTGGGCGTAGATATGGTTCAGGCTTCTATATACGGAGAGACGTGGACGGTCTCCGGCGACTTGCCGGATTTTGTGACGAATTCGTCTGCCTCGGGTGCGTCTTGATTGGTGCCGAGCGTTTGCCATTAGATGACCCTTTCCTTACTTCTTCTTGCCTTCCTTGCGCAGAACATATTCACCGGCATAACGAATCCCTTTACCCTTGTAAGGCTCCGGACTTCTCATATCCCGAATTTCTGCGCAGGTCTGACCAATGGTCTCTCGATCTGCTCCGGAAACAGTGACGGTGTTGTTTTTGTCAACTTGGGCCGACACCCCTTCGGGCAGCTTGTACTCAATATGGTGCGAGTAACCAAGGGTCAGCTTCAGTGTCTGGCCGCTAACGGCAGCACGATAACCAACACCCAGGATTTCCAGTTGTTTACTGAAACCCTCGGAAACACCTACCACCATATTGTTCAATAAGGACCGGGAAAGTCCCCAAAGAGCACGCGTTTTACGGTCCTTGGCCCGAGGTGCAACGGTTATTGTGTCACCGTCCTTTTTCACCTCAATCTGGGGATGCATATTTCTGCTCAGAGTCCCCAGTTTTCCCTTAACCGTGACCGATTGGTTGTCGATTTTGATATCGACGCCCTGGGGCACGGGTATGGCTTTTCTTCCTATTCTGGACATCGATTTGTCACCTTACAGGTCAGAATACGGCGCACAAAAGCTCTCCACCCACTCCAAGCTTTTTGGCTTCTCGATTGGAGATAACGCCATGGCTTGTGGAGAGGATGGAAATGCCCAGACCATTGTAGATCGATGGAATATCGTTAACCCCCACATAGACCCGCATACCGGGGCGTGAGCGGCGTTCAATTTTTTCGATCACCGGTTTGTTCTTGTGGTATTTAAGGGTAATTTGCAAAAAATTGCCACCCTCTTCACGCTCTACCACCTTCTGTGCCTCGACGTAGCCTTCATCAACGAGAATCTCGCCAATTCGTGCTTTGATTTTCGAAGCGGGTATTTCCACGACCTCCTTGCGAACCGCATGAGCATTACGTATGCGGGTCAACATGTCGCTTATCGGATCGGTCATTCCCATCAGCTACACTCCAAACGGGTACGGTATTTCCTGGATGTTGAGGTGAATCCAGCCCTACCAGGATGCTTTGATAATCCCAGGTACTTCACCGCGTAATGCCAGGTTGCGCAGGCAAATCCGGCAAAGGGAAAATTTTCTCAGATAACCCCGAGGCCGAGAGCAGCGCTGACAACGATTATAGCTGCGAACGGCAAACTTGGGCTTTCTCTTACATTTGGCAATCAAGGATTTCTTGGCCATTACCGATCTTCCCCACAAACAGTCTTAGTTCTTGAAAGGCATGCTAAAACCTTTGAGCAGGGCACGTGCCTCGTCATCGGTTTTGGCTGACGTCGTAATCACGATGTCCATGCCCCGGACTTTATCCACCTTGTCGTAGTCGATTTCCGGAAAGATGATCTGTTCCTTAAGCCCCAGCGCATAATTTCCACGACCATCGAAGGCTTTTTTGGAAACGCCTCGAAAGTCACGTACACGCGGTAGAGCGGTGTTGATCAGTCGATCCAGAAACTCATACATCCGGTCCCCTCTCAGGGTCACACGACATCCGACGGCTTGGCCTTGACGCAGTTTGAATCCAGCGATGGATTTCCGCGCTCTGGTGATAACGGCCTTCTGCCCGGAGATGGCAATCATATCTTTGAGTGCCCCCTCCAGCAGATTTTTGTCGACGATAGCCTGTCCCACCCCCATGTTGATGACAATCTTCTCCAGGCGGGGGATCTGCATGATGTTCCGATAGCTGAACTTTTCTTTGAGCTCCGGAACAACCTTCTCCTTGTAAAACGCTTTCAACCTTGCCATCTCAGGGTCCTTTGGTTCGTTTGGCGCTTATTCGGACAGGGTCTATTTGTCCAGGTCTTCCCCAGAGGCGCGCGCCACCCTGACTTTACGGCCATCCTTTAGGAATTTTTTTCCGATTCGGGTGCCTTTACCACTGGTCGGATCATGCAGCATGACATTGGAGATGTGGATGGGGGCTTCTTTTTCAACGATTCCCCCTTCCTGCTCCCGCGCCTGTTTGGTATGGCGCTTGATCATGTTGACTTTTTCAACCAGCACGGCGTTCTTTTTGGGGAGTATCTGCAAAATCCCCCCGCGCTTACCCTTGTCCTTCCCCGCAATGACGACCACTTGGTCCCCTTTACGAAGATTGGTATGGAAACTGTTTGACATTTGCCGCACCTAGAGTACTTCCGGGGCCAAAGAGACGATTTTCATATAATTACGACCACGGAGTTCCCGGGGAACCGGACCGAAGATACGGGTGCCGATGGGTTCGCCGGCGTTGTTGATCAAAACCGCAGCGTTGCTGTCAAAACGGATGTAACTACCATCCTCCCGAGTAACTTCTTTTCGGGTTCTCACAACAACAGCTTTGGCGATTTCGCCTTTTTTGACTTTACCTCTGGGGATGGCTGACTTCACCGCAACGGTGATGACATCACCCACTCGGGCATAGCGACGCTTGGAGCCACCAAGGACTTTGAGGCACTGAACCTTTTTTGCCCCGGAGTTGTCGGCCGCATCCAGTATGGTTTGTACCTGAATCATGGCCCTTCCTTTTCCAGAACCCGCCAGCGCTTGTCACGACTCAGGGGTTGGCACTCTTCGATCCGTACCACATCCCCAGCTTTAAAAACGTTTTCTGAGTCGTGAGCTTTGTATTTTTTTGACCTACGCGTGATCTTTCCGTAAAGCGGATGGCGTACCCGCCGCTCTACTTTGACCACGATGGTCTTGTCCATTTTGTCGCTTACAACGACACCCTGCATTACCCTTTTGGCCATTGGTCAGCTCTCCTGTTTATCCGCAGTTCGTTCGCCGAGAACTGTCATGACCCTGGCCACATTACGGCGTACCTGACGAATCCGGGCAGTGTTGTCCAGCTGAGCCGTAGCATGCTGGAATCGCAGGTTGAATGATTCTTGATGAAGCTCCTTGAGCTTATCCTGCAAGGCTGCCTCAGAAAGGGTTCTCAATTCACTGCTATTCATCATCTGACCTCTTAACGCTCAACGAATCGGGTCGCGACGGGCAGCTTGGCACCAGCCAGACGCATAGCATCTATTGCCAGCTCTCTGGGAACCCCTTCCATCTCGAAAAGAATCCGACCGGGTTTGACCCTGGCGATCCAGAATTCCGGATTACCTTTACCTTTACCCTGACGCACCTCAGCGGGTTTGCTGGTAACAGGCACATCTGGAAATACGCGGATCCAAACTCGACCACCACGTTTGATGTGTCTGGTCATGGCCCGACGAGCAGCTTCAAGTTGCCTGGCGGAAAGTCGACCCGCCTTCATGGCCTTGAGCCCGAAGTTGCCGAAATTGAGTTCAGCGCCGCGCGTTGCCAGACCGTGAACACGGCCTTTGTGCGCCTTTCTGAACTTGGTTTTTTTGGGTTGCAGCAGCATTGCTAGAAACCTTAGGAGCTTCAGGTGTTGTCTTTATCGATGATTTCGCCTTTGAAGACCCAGACCTTAACCCCGATGATTCCGTAGGTGGTCATGGCCGCAGCAAAACCATATTCAATGTCGGCACGCAGCGTATGCAGCGGAACACGACCTTCCCGGTACCATTCACGGCGGGCAATTTCCCCACCGCCCAGGCGTCCAGAGCAGTTGATTCGTATTCCCTGGGCACCCAGTCGCATGGCCGAAGTAACCGCTCTTTTCATGGCCCGTCTGAAAGCCACCCGTCGGTTCAACTGCTGGGCGACATTTTCGGCGATGAGCTGGGCTTCCGCTTCGGGTTTACGAACCTCGACGATATTGATCTGTACGTCGGTACTCGCAACCTTCTGGAGGTCCTGCTTCAACTTTTCAATATCGGCGCCCTTCTTGCCAATGATGATACCAGGCCTGGCCGAATGAATGTTGATGCGGGCTTTTTTGGCTGGCCTTTCAATCACCACCTTGGAGACGCTGGCGTGAGACAGGCGATTTTTCAGCCATTCCCGCAGCCGGACATCTTCAAGGAGCAAGGAGGCGTACGCTTTGTCTGCATACCACCTTGTATCCCAGGTTTTGGTGTTACCTAGCCGAAATCCCGTTGGATGAACCTTTTGCCCCATGAAATCGAACTCGCTTCTATAAGTATGAACTCTTCCCCGTCGCCTCTTGCGGCGGGAAGCGCCGGTACCCTACTCCTCCTGGGACCGAACCGCCAGGGTGATGTGAGACATCCGCTTTAAAATTCGGCTTGCCCGGCCTCTTGCTCTGGGCATAAACCGCTTGGCGGTAATCCCTTCATCAACGAAGGCTTTCGATACGATCAGGGTATCCACATCCAAGCCTAGATTGTTCTCGGCATTGGCGATGGCGGACTTTAACGTTTCCTGTACCTGTCGCGCCACCTTTTTTCTGGAAAATTCCAGGGTCTGCAGAGCTTTCTCCACATTCATGCCACGAATTTGGTTGATAACCAATCGAGCTTTCTGGGGAGATACCCTGACATTCATTACTTTTGCGACTGCTTCGCTTGACATCGATGTTCCCCAAAATTAACGGCGAGCCGTTTCAAAAGTCGATCCAAATCCTAACGGCGTACCGCTTTTTTGCCGCCAGCATGACCATGGTGGATCCGGGTAGGTGCAAATTCCCCCAGTTTGTGACCGACCATGTTTTCCGTCACCAGGACCGGAATAAACTTCCTGCCGTTGTGAACACCGAAGGTGTAGCCGACAAACTCCGGAATGATCGTTGAGCGCCTGGACCAGGTCTTGATCAGCTCTTTACGGCTATCGGACTGCAGCTTTTCTACCTTCTGAAGAAGGTATTCGTCGTAGAATGGACCTTTTTTGATGGACCGTGCCACTTAACTCACCCTTTTCCTGCGGTTGTTGGCTGATGGATCAGCGACGACGCATGATCAAGCGATCCGACGTCTTATTCTTCTTGCGTGTCTTCTTACCCTTGGTGGGAACGCCCCAAGGTGTGACGGGATGCCGTCCACCTGAAGCCTTACCTTCACCACCACCGTGGGGATGATCCACCGGGTTCATGGCAACGCCGCGTACCGAAGGCCGACGACCACGCCAACGTGCCCGTCCAGCCTTGCCTTCTTTGGTATTGCCATGATCGGGGTTGGAAACCAGCCCTACGGTGGCCATGCAGTCAAGCAGGACCATTCGCATTTCACCAGAGGGCATCTTCAGCTGGGCATATTTACCTTCTTTACCCATCAGCTGTACATAGCTTCCTGCGGATCGAGCCAGTTGCCCACCCTTTCCGGGTCTCAATTCAATATTGTGCGCGACCGTACCCATAGGCATGATGCGCAGAGGCATGGCGTTGCCGGGTTTGACATCTACCCCCCCAGCAGTCCGACCTGCAAACACCTGATCCCCTACCTGTAACCGTTGGGGAGCCAGAATGTACCTCTTTTCACCGTCCGCGTAAACCAACAAGGCGATAAAAGCAGTACGATTGGGATCATACTCGATTCGGGAGACCCGTGCCGTGATATCCACCTTGTTGCGGTGGAAGTCAATGATCCGATAACGCCGCTTGTGACCACCACCAATGTGACGGGAAGTCATGCGTCCTTTGTTGTTGCGTCCTCCGGTTTTATGCAGTGGGGCAAGCAGGGTGCTCTCTGGCTCCCCCTTGTGAAGGGCTGCATAATCCACCGACACCTGAGTACGTTTGCCGTTGGAGGTCGGTTTGTAAGTTTTTAACGCCATGGATCAACTCCACATTCAGCCGTTTGCCAAAATCCGCTCATCAGGCGTTGGCATGAAAATCGATGGATTGGCCTTCCTGAAGACGGACCACGGCCTTTTTCCAATCATTGCGCCGCCCCATCAGACGTCCAAACCTTTTGTTCTTGCCTTTGACGTTGACGGTCTGAATAGAGACCACGTTGACGTCGAAAAATTTTTCTATTGCTGCCTTGATCTGTGGCTTATTAGCCCAGGTGGCCACTTCAAAAACGACCTGATTGCCCTTTTCCAGACAGAGAGTCGCTTTTTCAGTTACCCTGGGGGCGCGAAGTACCTTGAAAAGAGTTGTTTGGTCACTCATGACAGCCTCCCTTCAAGTTTTTGCAACGCGGCCTCAGTGAGAACCAATTTTTCGTGCTTGAGAAGGTCATAGGTGTTGACCCCCTCTTCTCGAAGAACAGTGACGCCTGGCAGGTTACGGGCAGAAAGCTGGACGTTTCGATCTTCTTCGGCAATCACCACCAGAGCGGAGCCATTGACTCCCAGGCTGGCAAGAATTCCCTTCATGGCCTTGGTCTTGATATCGGTCAGACCGAAGTCCTCAATCAGCACCATCTCCTCAGCCGCCCGTTTGGCGGAAAGTGCGGTCAAGAGAGCCAGTCGTCTTAGTTTTTTGGTCAGCTTGAAACCAAAATCACGGGGCTGGGGCCCAAAGACCACTCCACCAGTACGATACTGAGGTGCACTTACGGTTCCCTGACGGGCGTTACCAGTCCCTTTTTGGCGATAGGGCTTCTTGCCGCCACCGCGAATTTCTGAACGGCCCTTGGATGAGGCGGTACCCGAGCGCCGTTTGGCCAACTGGTAGTTGACCATGGCTGCAAGAATATCGCCTCGAACCCGTCGGCCAAAGACCGACTCGCTCAGCTGGACGGTCCTGAGCTCCTGGTTACTGGCATCTTTTAACGAAAGTTCCATCTTTTCTTAGCCTTAAATATTAGGAGCCGCCTTTTTTGATGGCGTTCCGAATCAAAACCAGGCTGCCCTTGGATCCAGGGATTCCACCCTTCACCATCAACAGGTTTTTCTCTACATCCACACCGGCAATTTGCAGATTTTGCACGGTTACCGTGATGTCTCCCATGTGGCCAGCCATCTTTTTATTCTTGAATACCCGGCCTGGATATTGGCATTGACCGATGGATCCAGGAGCCCGATGGGTTTTGTGCGCGCCGTGGGAGGCACGTCCGCCTTTGAAGCCCCAGCGTTTGACCACACCGGCGAAACCTTTTCCGATGGAGCGACCGGTTACGTCTACAAATCGGTCTACCTCAAAGCGATCCACTTTGAGAAGATCGCCAATTTGGTACTGCTCCGGGTCGTCCACCCGAAATTCCCTGAGGAATTGCGTCGGCGCCACTTTGGCATTGGCAAATTGTCCCTTGACCGGCTTGCTGATCCGGGAAGGCTTTTGCTCAAGGAAACCAAGCTGAACTGCATCATAACCATCCCGATCAAGGGTTTTTTTGGCTACGACCGGACAGGGGCCGACCTGTAGAACTGTCACAGGTAGACGACGTCCATCTTCAGCAAACATTTGTGTCATGCCGATTTTTCGGCCAATCAGTCCAGCAGCCATAATGCCGGAACCCTTTCTGTCAAAGACTAAAGCTTGATCTCAACATTCACCCCGGCAGCCAAGTCCAACTTCATCAAGGCATCTACCGTTTGTGGGGTAGGGTTGAGGATATCAATCAGTCGCTTATGGGTGCGCATTTCGAACTGCTCCCGGGACTTTTTGTCCACGTGGGGCGAGCGCAACACCGTGTATCGGCTGATCTGGGTGGGCAGCGGTATCGGCCCACGGATATTGGCACCTGTCCGCCGGGCGGTCTGTACGATCTCACCCGTTGACTGGTCGAGTATCCGATGATCGTACGCTTTCAACCGAATACGTATTTTTTCGTTGTTCATCCCTTATCACCCAATCCTGTTTCAGCCTCATTTCTTCACGGGGTCATGCTGGATGGTTTTTTTCCGCGAAGCCTCCGGCACATGCCGGACCATCACACCGCCATCCCCCCGATTCGTATTACTCGACAACCTTCGATACCACTCCAGCGCCCACCGTACGGCCACCTTCGCGGATCGCAAATCGCAGCCCCTGCTCCATGGCGATCGGGGCAATCAGCTCCACCACCATGGATACGTTATCGCCGGGCATCACCATCTCAACCCCTTCAGGCAGATGCAAAATACCCGTGACGTCCGTGGTGCGAAAATAAAACTGAGGCCGGTAGTTGCTGAAGAAAGGTGTATGACGCCCACCCTCCTCCTTGGTCAACACATAGCATTCCGCTTCAAACTTGGTGTGGGGCTTGATCGAGCCGGGCTTGGCCAAAACCTGACCACGCTCCACATCCTCGCGCTTCACACCGCGCAGCAGGGCACCGATGTTGTCACCAGCTCGGCCCTCGTCCAAAAGCTTGCGGAACATCTCCACACCCGTACAGGTGGTGGTCGTGGTCGCCTTCATGCCGACAATCTCGATGGACTCACCCACCTTGACGATGCCCCGCTCCACCCTTCCCGTCACCACCGTACCACGACCGGAAATCGTGAAAACATCTTCAATGGGCATCAGAAAGGGGCCATCCAGGGGACGGTCCGGCTCAGGAATATATTCGTCCACCGCAGCCATCAGCCGGGTGATCGAATCCTCAGCCATCTCCCCGCCCTTGCCTTCCAGGGCATGGAGAGCAGATCCAATGATCACCGGAATGTCGTCGCCGGGAAAGTCGTACTGGCTCAAAAGCTCACGCACTTCCAGCTCAACCAGCTCCAGAAGCTCGGGATCGTCAACCTGATCGGCCTTGTTCATATAGACCACCAGAGCAGGCACACCCACCTGGCGGGCCAACAAAATGTGCTCCCGGGTCTGGGGCATCGGGCCGTCCGCTGCAGACACAACCAGAATTCCGCCATCCATCTGGGCCGCACCCGTGATCATGTTCTTGATATAGTCCGCATGCCCCGGGCAGTCCACATGGGCATAGTGGCGGGAGTCGGTCTCATATTCAACATGGGCCGTCGCAATCGTGATACCGCGCTCACGCTCTTCAGGGGCTGCGTCGATCTGGTCGTAGGCCATAAACTCGGCCCCGCCCTTCGCCGCCAGTGTCTTGGTAATCGCCGCCGTCAGCGTCGTTTTGCCGTGGTCAACATGGCCAATCGTCCCAATGTTGACATGGGGTTTGGTGCGTTCAAATTTCGCCTTGGACATCTTTCTATTCCCCTCAACCTTTTACTGTCGCCACAATCTCATCAGCGATACTGGTTGGCACTTCCGCATAGTGGTCAAATTGCATGGTGAAGGTACCTCGCCCCTGGGTCTGAGAGCGTAGATCCGTCGCATATCCAAACATGCTGGCCAGCGGTACCATTGCTTTGACGAGTTGCACCTGATTGCCGGAGGCGGATTCCATCCCCTGAATCTGACCTCGACGGGAGTTCAGGTTGCCGATGATATCCCCCATATACTCTTCCGGCATTTCCACTTCAACGGCCATAATCGGCTCAAGCAAAACAGGTCTTGCCTTGGCACACCCTTCCTTGGTAGCCATGGAACCGGCAATCTTGAAGGCCATTTCAGAGGAATCCACCTCATGATATGAGCCGTCGTAGAGAGTGACCGTCAAGTCCACCATGGGATAGCCCGCTTTGACACCACTGGTCAGGGCTTCTTCTACCCCCTTGCCTACAGCCGGAATATACTCCCTGGGAACCACACCGCCCTTGATCTGATCGATAAACTCAAACCCTGAGCCGGGCTCACCTGGTGTAATGCGCAACCAGACGTGTCCAAACTGACCCCGTCCACCGGTTTGACGGATGAAACGATGTTCTATCTCCGTCTCTCTGGTAATGGTCTCCCGGTAGGCCACCTGAGGCTTACCGATGTTGGCGTCCACTTTAAATTCCCGGAGCATCCGATCCACCAAAATTTCAAGGTGGAGTTCGCCCATTCCGGAAATGATGGTCTGATTGGTTTCCTGGTCCACCGCCACTTTGAAAGAGGGATCCTCCTGGGCCAGACGACCGAGGGCTACACCCATTTTTTCTTGATCAGCCTTGGTCTTTGGCTCAATGGCGATCGAGATCACTGGATCGGGGAAAACCATACGCTCCAGAATGATCGGGTTCTTTATGTCACACAGGGTGTCGCCGGTAGTGGTGTATTTCAGTCCAACTGCAGCTGCGATGTCCCCGGCACGAACCTCTTTGACATCTTCTCGTTTGTTGGCGTGCATCAGCATAAGGCGACCGATGCGTTCTTTCTTCTGTTTGACCGCGTTGAAGATGTACCCACCCGTCTCAAGCACTCCAGAGTAGACCCGGAAGAAGGTCAGGGTTCCCACGAAGGGGTCGGTCATGATCTTGAAGGCCAAAGCAGCCAGAGGTTCCGAGTCTGCGGTTTCCCGAGTGCGGACTTCCTGGCTGTCGGGATCCTCCCCTTCTATGGCCGGTGTGTCAAGTGGCGAAGGAAAGTATTCGACAACAGAGTCGAGAAGAGGCTGGATCCCTTTGTTTTTAAAGGCTGAGCCGCACATCACAGGAACGAAGGCGCTATTGATCACGCCAAGACGAATACAGCTGTGCAGTTCCTCTTCGGAGATTTCTTCCCCATCGAGGTATTTTTCCATCAATTCGTCATTCTGCTCCAAGGCGGTCTCTAGCAGGGTGTTACGTGCTTCTTCCACCTCATCGACCATATCCTCAGGGGGATCCGT
This sequence comes from Magnetococcales bacterium, assembly GCA_015232395.1. Lineage (NCBI taxonomy): Bacteria > Pseudomonadati > Pseudomonadota > Magnetococcia > Magnetococcales > Magnetococcales bacterium. The sequence continues at coordinate 25,087 of JADFZT010000018.1, forward strand.
GATATCAAATTTGGCCCCCATGGATTCGTCGTCAAAAAGCCACGCCTTACGGGTGACCAGGTCCACCATACCGCGATATTTGTCTTCTTTGCCAACCGGTAACTGGAGCGGAATCGCAGAAGCTCCCAACCGGTCTTTGATCATGGAGACCACCCGGTAGAAGTCAGCTCCCATGCGGTCCATCTTGTTGACAAAGGCAATTCGTGGCACACCGTAGCGATCGGCTTGACGCCAGACCGTTTCCGATTGAGGCTGCACACCGCCGACAGCACAGAACACCGCGACCGATCCATCCAAAACCCTCAGGGAGCGTTCCACCTCAATGGTGAAGTCCACATGCCCGGGAGTATCGATGATGTTGATCCGGTGGTTGTTCCAAAAACAGGTGGTAGCTGCAGAAGTGATGGTAATTCCGCGCTCCTGTTCTTGGGCCATCCAGTCCATGGTGGCGGCCCCATCATGGACCTCACCGATTTTATGGGACCTGCCGGTATAGAAGAGAACTCGCTCCGTAACCGTGGTCTTGCCCGCGTCGATATGGGCCATGATGCCAATATTGCGCACCTGGGCCAGTGGTATTTCCCTTGCCACTTACTTCCCCTGTCAAAGATCGTCTGCTTGTTCTGAAATGCCTGCGAAACTTTCCGCCTTACCAACGATAATGGGCGAAGACCTTGTTGGCCTCGGCCATACGGTGGGTATCATCCCGTTTTTTGACGGTGTTACCCCGACGGGCGGCGGCATCCATCAGCTCACCCGCCAATCGCTCCCGCATGGTTTTTTCAGGCCGTGCCCGGGCAAACCCAACCAGCCAGCGTATGGCCAGTGTTTGGCGTCGACTGGGTCGAACATCAACAGGAACCTGGTAGGTTGCACCACCCACCCGCCTGGAGCGCACTTCAACCGCTGGCCGGACGTTGTCGACTGCGTCGCGAAACACCTGGAGAGGATCGTTCTTGGTTTTTTCCTCGATCAGATCCAAAGCGCCGTAGAAGATTCTTTCGGCAAGAGCTTTTTTGCCGTCCTGCATGATGCAGTTCATAAATTTGGTGACCAGCTTGTCTCCATAGGTGGGGTCTGGGTTGACCTCACGTTTGGCAACTTCACGACGCCTGGACATAAAACCGACTCCTTACACTTCGCCATCTAAAAGCCAACCCGCCGGATTCGAGGGTTGGGTACGCTTGAGATTAAGACTACCTGGGACGCTTTGCACCGTATTTGGAACGCCCTTGCTTACGGTCCTTGACTCCCTGGGTATCCAGGGTGCCCCGGATGATGTGGTAGCGAACACCAGGAAGATCCTTCACACGACCACCGCGAATCAAAACAACGGCATGCTCCTGGAGGTTGTGGCTCTCTCCGGGAATGTAGACCGTTACTTCGTGGCCGTTGGTTAGACGAACGCGAGCAACCTTGCGAAGGGCCGAGTTCGGCTTCTTCGGAGTAGTCGTATAGACCCGGGTACAAACCCCGCGCTTCTGGGGACAACTTTCCATCGCCGGAACGTTGGTCTTTTTTACCTGGGCTTTCCGCCCGAGGCGGACCAACTGGTTAACGGTCGGCATGTTTTCTCTCCAAACCTTGCACTCGTAAATCCCCGAATCGGGTAAACACGCTATTGTAGGCCTCAATTCGGGAATGTCAATTTTCTTTCTTCAGAACTTGGAACAATTCTCCGAAAAAGACATTTTTCCTCGGAAAATCAATCAAAAGGACCCGGTTACCCCGCATCCGTTGCGTAGCTTTCACGCAATAATTCCAAGGCCCGACCCGTGCCAGCCGGAATCAACCGGCCGACGATGACGTTCTCCTTCAGGCCATTCAAGGTATCCGCCTTACCGGAGATAGCGGCTTCGGTGAGCACCCGCGTGGTCTCCTGGAAGGAGGCTGCTGAAATGAAGGAGGGGGTTGAGAGGGAAGCTTTGGTGATACCCAACAGCAGTGGATAGCTTGAAGCGGGTTCTCCCCCTCCAGCCAAAACCTTCTCATTGGTATTTTCAAAGTCCACCTTCTCCACCTGCTCTCCCACAATGAAGGTGGTATCCCCTGGATCCAACACCGACACTTTCTGCAACATCTGCCGGACGATCACCTCAATGTGCTTATCATTGATCTTCACACCCTGAAGGCGATAGACATCCTGAATTTCAGTGACCATAAAGCGGCACAAGGCCTCGATTCCCATCACCTTGAGAATCTCCTGGGGTACCGGAGAGCCCTCCATGAGGGGTTCCCCTTTGCGGACCCAGTCACCATCGTTAACCGCCAACTGCTTGCCCTTGGGAATCAGATATTCCCGGGGATCCCCAACCTCCGGGGTAACCACCAGGCGGCGTTTGCCTTTCAGGTCTTTACCAAAGGAGACCACACCGTTGTTTTCAGCGATGATGGCAAACTCTTTGGGCCGTCGTGCTTCAAAAAGCTCCACAACTCTGGGCAAACCACCGGTGATGTCACGGGTTTTTGAGGATTGGCGTGGCATCTTGGCGACAATATCGCCCGGTTGAACATCCTCCCCATCCGTGGCCAGAATCACCGCACCCACCGGCAGATAATAACGCATCTGAGAGCCGTTGGGGAGCAGCAGCGGGGCATTGGTTTGCGGATCGTTCAAAACCAACCGAGGACGCATATCCGCTTTGCGATCCTGACTCTTGTATTCACACACCTCCCGGGTAGCAAGACCCGTGGTTTCATCCATGGTTTCCCGCAGAGTCTGACCATCCACAAGATCCTCAAAACGCGCCCGGCCCGCCTGCTCGGTAATAATGGGGCTTGAGAAGGGATCCCATTCGGCGATATTCCCCCCTGCTTCCACCTGAGAACCATCGGTTATCGATAGACGGGCACCATAGGGAATACGGTAGCGTTCCCGCTCGCGTCCCGCCTCCGGCTTATCCTGACCACTGATGATGCGCAATTCGTGGATAGTCACTTCACCATTTCGAGAGACCACCACCGGTCGTCCATCCCTCCCCGTCACCATGGCCAGATTATGAAACCGGGCAACCCCACCAAAGTGGGTCTCGGAGGAAGATTTTTCCACTGTTCTGGAAGCGGTTCCACCAATGTGGAAGGTCCGCATGGTAAGCTGTGTACCCGGCTCACCAATGGACTGAGCCGCGATGACCCCCACGGCCTCACCTACAGTGACTGCCGTACCACGGGCCAGATCTCGACCATAACATTGGATGCAAACCCCGCGATGGGTCTCACAAGTCAGCGGAGAGCGGATATAGATGGTGTCCACCGAGGAATTTTCGAGCTTTTCGACGGTTTCCTCGTCGATGATATCCCCTTTCTTGGAAATCAGTTCCTGAGTGACCGGATCCAGGACATCATCCAATGGTACCCGGCCCAGCACCCGATCTCCCAGGGTTTCCACCACATCGTTGCCTTCCACCAGAGCCGAAGAGGTCATGCCGGTGCGGGTGCCACAATCCCATTCCCGAACGATACAATCCTGGGCCACATCCACCAGACGCCGGGTGAGATATCCGGAGTTGGCGGTTTTAAGTGCGGTATCAGCCAGACCCTTACGGGCACCATGAGTGGAGATAAAGTATTGCAGCACCGTCAACCCCTCGCGGAAGTTGGCAGTGATAGGTGCTTCGATAATTTCACCAGATGGCTTGGCCATCAAACCGCGCATTCCCGCCAGCTGACGCATCTGGGCAGCTGATCCACGCGCACCGGAGTTGGCCATCATAAAGATGGAGTTGAAGGAGGGCTGCTCCTCCTCTTCACCGTTGGCGAGAGTCACCTTTTCCGTCGAAATGGCCTTCATCATCTCCTCGGCCACCCGCTCGGTACAGTGGGACCAGATGTCCACCACCTTGTTATATTTTTCACCTTCAGTGATCAAGCCATCCGTATATTGATGCTCAATCTCCTTCACCTGTTTTTGGGACTCCCGGACCAGTTTTTTCTTGGCCTGGGGAATGACCAAATCCTCTTTACCAAAGGAGATGCCCGCCCGGGTGGCAAAAGAGAAGCCCATGTTCATCAAGCGGTCGGTAAAAATCACGGTCTCTTTGGTGCCGCAGGTCCGATAGACCATATCCGTCAGCTTCGCCACCTCTTTCTTGGTAAGAAGCTTGTTGATCATCTCAAAAGGGACCGCTTCGGGCAAAATTTCGGTCAGCAACGTTCGTCCAACCGTGGTTTTGATCCGCTCTCCCCGATAGCGACACTGAATCTTGGCATGGAGCCCGGCCTCACCGGAATCGTAAGCCTGCCGCACCTCCAGGGGTGACGAAAAGATCATCCCTTCACCGATAATATTGAGACGCTCGGAGGTCATATAGTAAAGCCCCAGAATGATATCCTGGGTAGGTACGATCACCGGTTTGCCGTTGGCGGGTGAAAGGATGTTGTTGGTGGACATCATCAACACCCGAGCCTCAATCTGCGCCTCAATGGAAAGAGGCACATGGACCGCCATCTGGTCCCCGTCAAAGTCGGCGTTAAAGGCGGTACAGACCAAAGGATGCAGCTGGATCGCCTTACCTTCAATCAATTTGGGTTCAAAGGCTTGAATGCCCAGTCGATGCAGGGTAGGCGCACGGTTGAGCATGACCGGATGTTCCCGGATCACCTCCTCCAGAATATCCCACACCTCCCCTTTTTCTTTCTCAACCATCCGCTTGGCCGCCTTGATGGTGGTGGAGAGACCACGCTCCTCCAGGCGGTTGTAGATAAAGGGTTTGAAAAGCTCCAACGCCATCTTTTTGGGCAGGCCGCATTCGTGGAGTTTCAGCTCCGGCCCCACAACGATCACCGAACGTCCCGAATAGTCAACACGCTTACCCAGAAGGTTCAGGCGGAAACGCCCCTGTTTACCCTTCAGCATCTCTGAAAGAGACTTCAGAGGCCGCTTGTTGGTTCCCGTAATGACCCGTCCTCGGCGCCCGTTGTCAAAAAGGGCATCCACCGACTCCTGGAGCATCCGTTTTTCGTTGCGGATGATAATGTCTGGTGCCCGTAGTTCGTAAAGACGTTTCAGGCGGTTGTTACGATTGATCACCCGCCGATAGAGATCGTTGAGGTCCGATGTGGCAAAACGTCCGCCGTCCAGAGGTACCAGGGGCCGCAGTTCCGGTGGAATAATGGGAATCGTCTCCAGAATCATCCATTCCGGACGATTCCCAGACTCCAGGAAAGCCTCCAGGGTATGCAGGCGCTTGATGATCTTTTTGCGCTTGGCCTCGGAGTTGGTGGCAGCAAACTCCTCCCTCAAAGTGAGAACCTCGCTGTTGATATCGAGGTCCATCAGCATCTGGCGAATCGCCTCGGCACCGATACCCGCTACAAATTCGTCCCCATGCTCTTCCTGAAGCTGGTGAAAACGGTCGTCAGTAAGGAGTTCACCCTTTTTCAGCGGTGTCAGGCCAGGTTCCAGCACGACAAAGTTTTCGAAATAGAGAACCCGCTCCAGATCCTTCAGGGTCATATCCAGAAGCAGGCCGATACGGCTGGGCAGGGATTTCAAGAACCAGATATGGGCCACTGGACTTGCCAGCTCAATGTGGCCCATTCGCTCCCGGCGCACCTTGGATTGGATCACCTCCACACCGCACTTTTCACAGACCACACCGCGATGCTTCAGGCGCTTATATTTACCACAAAGGCATTCATAATCCTTTACCGGGCCAAAAATCTTGGCGCAAAACAGACCATCGCGCTCCGGTTTAAAGGTGCGGTAGTTGATGGTTTCCGGCTTTTTTACCTCACCGAAAGACCAGGAACGAATCTTTTCCGGGGAGGCGATGGATATCCGTATGCCATCAAAACTCTGCCCCATGGTGGGCCGGGAAAAGATCTTGAAAAGATTTTGTGTCACGTCCATCGTCACCTCACTCAGACCTCAACAGCTCAACGTCCAACGCCAGAGACTGGAGTTCCTTCACCAACACGTTGAAGGATTCCGGAATACCGGCCTCGAAAGTGTCGTCCCCGCGGACGATGGATTCATAGATTTTGGTGCGCCCCGCCACGTCGTCCGATTTAACGGTCAACATTTCCTGCAAAGTATAGGCGGCGCCGTACGCCTCCAGGGCCCAAACCTCCATCTCTCCGAAACGCTGACCACCAAACTGGGCCTTACCTCCCAGAGGTTGCTGGGTCACCAGAGAGTAGGGTCCGATGGATCGGGCGTGGATTTTGTCGTCCACCAGATGATGCAGCTTGAGAATGTAGATGTAGCCCACCGTGACTGAACGGTCGAAATATTCACCCGTGCGGCCATCAATCAGCCGCACCTGACCCGAATCCGGGAGATCAGCCTTTTGCAGCCAATCCAGAATTGATTTTTCGCTGGCACCATCGAAGACCGGTGTGGCGACCGGCACCCCATCCTCCAGGTTGACCGCCATGGACTTAAGCTCATCATCGGAGAGCGCCCGCACCGCCCGGGATTGCCGAGGGTTGGAGTAGATCTCCGTCATCAACTCCCGTAGCTCCAGAGCATCCTCTTCACCACCGCCACTATGGAGTCGCTCCATGATATTGCCAAGCCGAATTCCCATACCTCGGGCCGCCCAGCCCAAATGGGTCTCCAAAATCTGCCCCACATTCATACGGGAGGGCACACCCAAGGGATTGAGCACAATATCCACCGGTGTACCATCTTCCAGGTGGGGCATATCCTCAATGGGATTGATCTTGGAGATAACGCCCTTATTACCGTGGCGTCCCGCCATTTTGTCGCCGGGTTGCAGCTTGCGTTTAATGGCGATATAGACTTTGACCATTTTGAGCACGCCGGGGGGGAGATCATCTCCCCGTTCCAGCTTTTCAACCTTGGACTCAAAACGCTTTTCCAGACGCTTTCCAGCCTTTTCGATATTGACCAGAATGCCTTCGATCTGCTTGGTGATTTCGTCGTCCTCCAGGACGATCTCCCCCAGCTTTCTCGAACCAAGCTTATCCAGATAGGAGCGAGTCAGCCGGGTTCCGGGTTTGCGTCCCGGGGCGCTTGCCACCTTCTTGTCCTCCAGAAGATTGCGAATACGCCCTTCGGCATCCTGCTCAATGATCCGTCGCTCGGCCTGAATATCCTTGCGCAGTCGGTCGATCTCATCTTGATCGATCAACTTGGCCCGGTCGTCCTTTTCCAGCCCCCGCCGGGAAAAAACCCGGACATCGACTACCGTGCCGGATGCACCCGGTGGCAATCTGAGGGAGGTATCCCGAACATCAGAGGCCTTTTCACCAAAGATTGCCCGCAGAAGTTTTTCCTCTGGGGTGAGCTGGGTCTCTCCCTTGGGGGTTACCTTACCCACCAGGATGTCCCCGGCCTTGACCTCGGCACCGACGTAGATGATCCCCGACTCGTCGAGATTGGCCAGGGCGTCCTCACCGACGTTGGGCATATCCCGCGTGATTTCTTCAGCACCCAGCTTGGTATCCCGGGCCATTACCTCAAACTCTTCGATATGAATCGAGGTAAAAATATCGTCCCGGACCAACCGCTCGGAGATGAGAATCGAGTCCTCAAAGTTGTAGCCGTTCCAGGGCATGAAGGCCACCAGGACGTTACGCCCCAGGGCCAGCTCACCCCATTGGGTGGAGGGACCGTCAGCGACGATATCCCCCTTGGTCACCCGATCTCCAGTGCGAACCAGAGGCACCTGATTGATACAGGTGTTCTGATTGGAGCGGGAAAACTTGGTGAGGTTGTAAATATCGACACCCGGCTCGGTGGCTCCCGGCTGATCATCCGCTTTGACGACGATACGGGAAGCATCCACATCCTCCACCACCCCGGTACGACGGACGACGATGGTCACCCCGGAATCCCGGGCCACCACTGATTCCATACCTGTCCCGACAAAGGGGGCATCGGTCTTGATCAGCGGCACAGCCTGACGCTGCATGTTGGAGCCCATCAAAGCCCGGTTGGCGTCATCGTTCTCCAAAAAGGGAATCAAGGAGGCCGCCACCGAAACAATCTGCTTCGGAGAGACGTCCATATATTCGATGCGGTCGGGAGCTGCCATGGTAAATTCAAGCTTGTGCCGACACTGGACCAACTCACCGGTAAACCGCCCCTGCCGATCCAGAAGGGCATTGGCCTGGGCGATGACAAAGTTTTCCTCTTCGATGGCCGACAGATAGTCCACCTGATCGGTCACCCGCCCCTCGGAAACCTGACGGTAAGGACTTTCGATAAAGCCAAATTCGTTGATTCGGGCATAGGTGGAGAGACTGTTGATGAGGCCAATGTTGGGCCCCTCAGGGGTCTCAATGGGACAGATTCGACCATAGTGCGTCGGATGGACATCCCGCACCTCAAATCCGGCCCGCTCTCGGGTCATACCGCCCGGCCCCAAAGCTGAAAGCCGACGCTTATGGGTGATTTCCGAAAGAGGATTGGTCTGATCCATAAACTGGGAAAGCTGGCTGGAACCAAAAAATTCCCGGATGACCGCTGAAAAAGGCTTGGAGTTCATCACGTCGTGGGGCATCAGGTTTTCCGGTTCTCCGGAAGACATCCGCTCACGAATGGCCCGCTCCAGGCGTACCAGACCGATACGCACCTGATTTTCCAACAACTCACCCACCGAGCGAACCCGGCGATTGCCCAGATGGTCGATATCGTCGATCTTGCCGAAACCGTCCTTGATCTTGAGCAGAATCTCTACAACCCCCAGAATATCTTCCTGGCGTAATACCCGGGTATCGAGATCGCATTCGACATTCAGACGCTTATTCATCTTCAGCCGACCCACAGCTGAAAGATCGTAGCGATCCGGATTGAAAAACATATTGTTGAAGAGATTTTTGGCCGCCTCCACCGTGGGCGGCTCACCGGGGCGCATCATCCGATAGATATCGATCAGCGCCTCTTCCGGGGTCTGGTTTTTATCCAGGCTCAGGGTGTTGCGCAGATAGGGCCCCACCGTGACATAGTCGATAAAAAGAACCTCGACCTCGTTAACGCCCAGCTCTTCCAGAACGGTCAGATTTTCCTCGGTCAGCTCTTCACCAGCTGTCAGCAAAACCTCCCCGTCTGCAGAAGGAATGGAATGTGCCAAAAAGCGACCCATGACATCGTCAGCTGGCACCTGGATCCACTCAAGCCCAAGAGCCTGTAGCTTTTTGATGGCCCGAGGGGTCACCTTTCGCTTGGGACGAACGATCTCTTCACCCGTTTCAGGGTGAACGATGGCAAAGTTGAGGCGGCTGCCAACGAGCTGTTCGGCATCCAGGCGCTTTTCCCAAACGACGCCATTTTTGCGAAAAACTTCCGAGGAGTAGAAACGATTGAGAATCTCCTCGGCGGTCATCCCCAAAGCGCGCAAAAAGGTGGTAACGGGCAGTTTGCGGCGGCGATCAATTCGGGTAAAAACCAAATCCTTGGGATCGAATTCAAAGTCGAGCCAGGAACCTCGGTAAGGGATCACCCGGGCAGAAAAAAGCAATTTGCCGCTGGGATGGGTTTTACCCTTGTCATGGTCGAAGAACACCCCGGGAGAGCGGTGCATCTGGGAGACAATCACCCGCTCAGTACCGTTAACGATAAAGGTACCGGTATCGGTCATCATGGGCATTTCGCCCAGATAGACATCCTGCTCCTTGACCTCGCGTACGGTCCTGGCGCCGGTGTCTTCGTTCTCTTCCCACACCACCAAGCGGAAGGTTACCTTCAGGGGAGCTGAAAAAGTCATTCCCCGCTGGAGACATTCGTCGACATCATACTTGGGTTCGCCAAGCTGATAGTTGACATACTCCAGGGTAACAGTTCCGGTGTAATCCTGTATGGGAAACACAGACTGAAAAACCGCTTCCAGGCCCTGTTTACGTCTTTCGGCGAGGTCGGTTCCAGTTTGTAAAAAACGCTGAAAAGATTGTTTTTGGACCGCGATCAGGTTGGGAATGTCGATGATGGTCGGGATCCGACCGAAATTCTTGCGCAACCGTTTCTTGTCGGTAAAGGTCAGAGCCATCGGGTTTCCTCTGCCGCCATGGAGGATTGGCTGGCGTCCGCTTTAGGATTGGCAGTATCAAGCGGACGGTCCCTTGGATTGAAACCAGGGAGATGGGGGTGAACCGGCATTACGGTCCACCCCCGTTCTACGTCGTCTATTATATAAACATGCTACAACCGGCGGGCAGATGTGGATGCCACCGGTTTAAAACAGGTTGGATTATTTCACTTCCACCTTGGCACCCACATCTTCCAGATCTTTCTTCATCTTTTCAGCTTCTTCCTTGGAGACCCCTTCCTTCACAGGCTTGGGGGCGCCTTCAACCAGATCCTTGGCATCCTTGAGGCCAAGGCCGGTGATGGCACGGACGGCTTTGATGACGTGGATCTTCTTGGCACCGGCTTCAGCCAAAATGACGCTAAATTCGGTCTGGGCTTCTGCAGCAGCCCCCCCCCCATCAGCGGGACCGGCAACAGCGGCAGCCACAGGAGCGGCGGCAGACACACCAAATTTGTCTTCCAGCGCCTTGACCAGTTCGGAAAGCTCAAGAACCGTCATGTTTTCAATGGCGCTGATCAGATCTTCACGGGAAATGGACATCTTTATACACTCCTTGGGACGTACGGTATGCCTTGAGGCATGACTCGTTGATATTTTTTATATCCTGATTTGGGCGGAAAAATCAGGCTGCGGATTGCTCTTCCTTCTGTTGCCGGATCTGCTCCAGCACCCGAACAAAACTTCCGGGTACGGCGGCCAAAACTCCGACCACTCCTTGAACAGGCCCCATCATGGTACCCAACAACTTGGCCAACAGCACTTCGCGGCTGGGTAGTTTTGCCAGGGCATTCACCCCGGCCAAGTCGATGGGACGACCTTCCATGATCCCACCGATGATCTGCAGGTTGGGATGGGTCTTGGCAAAATCAGAGAGCACTTTGGCTGGTGCCACAGGATCAGATGAGGAAGCGAGCCCCACCGGACCAGTCAAAATTTCACCCAGCCCCTCAAAAGAGGTGCCTTGGGCGGCCCGCTTGGTGAGGGTATTCTTCACCACACGGTATTCAGATCCAGATTTTCTCATATCCCGACGCAGGGCTGTCATTTCCGCCACAGTGAGACCACGATAGTGGGTCACAATGGCGATATTGGACTTTTCCAACGTCGCTTTGACTTCCTCGACTACAGCACCTTTTTTGGCCTTTTCCATATCCACTCCTTCTGGCCGGTGGCTGGGGTGTGTCCAGGTCCCTGAAGCGCCCCATCCACCTCGCCTCTGGTCTCGGCAGGCTTGATCTTACCGATTAAGGAATCCCCCGGCCGGGGATGCCGCCTGCTGTCTTGGACTGAAATTGTGCAGCTTTGATCACCCCGTGATCAAAGCGTCATCAGATCGTATTTAAATCTATCTTGACACCTGGCCCCATGCAGGAACTCAGAGTGAGCTTTTTCATGTAGGTACCCTTGGTACTCTCAGGCCGCAGCTTACGCAATTTTTCGACCAGGGCCTTGACGTTTTCCTCCAGGTTTTCCTGGGGAAAAGAGGCCTTGCCGACGCCAGCGTGAACGATCCCGGCTTTTTCAACCCGGAAGGTGACCTGACCCGCCTTGATCTCCTTGATGACCCGTTCCAGATCAAAGGTGACGGTACCCAGCTTCGGGTTGGGCATGAGACCCCGGGGGCCCAGTACCCGGCCCAGGCGTCCAACGACGCCCATGACATCAGGGCAGGCCACTACCCGATCAAAATCGAGCCAGCCATCCTGAATTTTTTTGGCCAGATCGTCCGAACCCACAAAGTCGGCACCGGCAGCCTCAGCTTCGGCTACCTTGTCTCCTTTGGCGAAAACCAATACACGAACGGTTTTACCCGTACCATGGGGCAGAGCAACCGTGCCCCGCACCATTTGGTCCGCGTGGCGTGGATCCACTCCGAGATTAACAGCCACCTCAATGGTTTCGTCAAATTTGGCAGTGGCGGCAGCCTTTACCTGCTTAACCGCCTCCGAAAGACCATGAGACGCTACACGATCCATGTTTTCAAGAATGGCATTCAGTCTTTTACCGCGACGAGGCATGAAGGGTTCTCCTAATCCACTATTTCCAGGCCCATGGAGCGGGCGGATCCGGCAATGATACGTTTGGCAGCTTCGATGTCACCGGCGTTGAGGTCAGGCATTTTGGCCTGGGCGATCTCTTCCACCTGGCTCCATTTTACCGTCCCCACCGACTCCCCACGTCCCGGGGTTTGGCTACCCTTCTCAAGGCCACCCGCTTTGCGCAGATAGTAGGAGGCCGGAGGGGTTTTGAGTTCAAAGGTGAAGGTCCGATCGGAGAAAACCGAAATCACGACTGGAATCGGCGCTCCTGCCTCCATCTTCTGAGTCTTGGCGTTGAAGGACTTGCAAAATTCCATGATGTTCAAGCCGTGCTGACCCAGGGCCGGTCCCACCGGGGGACTGGGTTTGGCTGCGCCTGCAGGCACTTCCAGCTTGATGTAGGCCGTTATCTTCTTCGCCATCTTGAAGCCCTTCCCTTATTGTCCGAAATTCCCGCAGCAAAAAACCCACCTGGAACGGTTCCAGGCAGGCTGTAAAGAGCCGGAATCAGAGTTTTTCCACCTGTACAAAATCGAGCTCCACCGGAGTGGCGCGTCCAAAGATGCTGACCGAAACCTTGAGCCGGGTCTTGTCTTCGTCCACCTCTTCCACAAGACCATTGAAGGAGACGAAAGGTCCGTCGATGACACGCACATTTTCCCCGACGGAAAAGGTCACCTTGGGTTTTGGTTTTTCGGTACCGTCCCGAACCTGACGCAGGATTTTATCCACCTCCCGCTCGGAAAGGGCTTGAGGTCGTCCCCCCCCACCCAGAAAGCCGGTTACCTTGGGCGTTTCATTGACCATGTGCCAGGTTTCGTCGTTCAACTCCATTTTCACCAGCACATAGCCGGGGAAAAACTTCCTTTCGGAAGTGACCTTCTTACCTTTTTGTAGCTCTACGACCTCTTCGGTAGGGATCAAAATTTCATCGAAGAGGTGGGTCGCGCCCGAAACCCGAATGGTCTCTTCAAGGATACTTTTGACCTTCTTTTCATAACCCGAGTAGGCGTGTATGACGTACCATTTTTTTGACATGATAACCTAAGCCGTCCCCGGTGTGCGCTCCGGCATAACTGATTTTGTCTCTGGTGTCAGCGCGTTATTCCGAGGCTTGATTCGAGTCGGGGGGAAATCTGACGAAGGAGCCATCAGCCAATAACAGCCCGCACCATCAGGCCCAGGATGGTATCCACCAGCCACAAAAAGAGTGAAACCAGGATCACCATGCCGAAAACGACGATCGTCGTGGTCGTGGTCTCCTTTCGGTCGGGCCAGACCACCTTCTTCATTTCTACCCGAACGTCCAGAAGGTACTTCTTGAATTGGGCGACACGTTCCATATCGAATCAACGCCGGCTTTCTTTTAAACGGTGTATGGGCTTCCGATTCACCAAATTGGCCTGTTAGGATCCTCGACGCCCCACGACCTGCCTGAGCTGTTGGCCAGGGGAGTACGCAGGGTATTCGCCGCGATAACGGATCTTGGCAGGACAGGAGGGACTCGAACCCACAACCGTCGGTTTTGGAGACCGATGCTCTGCCAGTTGAGCTACTGTCCTTTGCAGGCTTTTCCGTAAAGCCGGATATCTTATTTGATTTTACCCTCTTTGTGAAGGGTATGTTTCCGGCAAAAGGGGCAATATTTTTTCAATGCCAGCTTTTCCGGCTTGTTTCGCTTGTTACGGTCTTTCGTGTAGTTGCGGCGTTTGCACGCCTCACAGCACAGGCTTAACAGATCTCGCATCGAGCCGCTCCCGGGCGGTCAGGGTTCATTGGAATTATTCAAGCACCTTCGAAACCACACCCGCACCCACCGTACGGCCACCTTCGCGGATCGCAAATCGCAGCCCCTGCTCCATGGCGATCGGGGCAATCAGCTCCACCACCATGGATACGTTATCGCCGGGCATCACCATCTCAACCCCTTCAGGCAGATGCAAAATACCCGTGACGTCCGTGGTGCGAAAATAAAACTGAGGCCGGTAGTTGCTGAAGAAAGGTGTATGACGCCCACCCTCCTCCTTGGTCAACACATAGCATTCCGCTTCAAACTTGGTGTGGGGCTTGATCGAGCCGGGCTTGGCCAAAACCTGACCACGCTCCACATCCTCGCGCTTCACACCGCGCAGCAGGGCACCGATGTTGTCACCAGCTCGGCCCTCGTCCAAAAGCTTGCGGAACATCTCCACACCCGTACAGGTGGTGGTCGTGGTCGCCTTCATGCCGACAATCTCGATGGACTCACCCACCTTGACGATGCCCCGCTCCACCCTTCCCGTCACCACCGTACCACGACCGGAAATCGTGAAAACATCTTCAATGGGCATCAGAAAGGGGCCATCCAGGGGACGGTCCGGCTCAGGAATATATTCGTCCACCGCAGCCATCAGCCGGGTGATCGAATCCTCAGCCATCTCCCCGCCCTTGCCTTCCAGGGCATGGAGAGCAGATCCAATGATCACCGGAATGTCGTCGCCGGGAAAGTCGTACTGGCTCAAAAGCTCACGCACTTCCAGCTCAACCAGCTCCAGAAGCTCGGGATCGTCAACCTGATCGGCCTTGTTCATATAGACCACCAGAGCAGGCACACCCACCTGGCGGGCCAACAAAATGTGCTCCCGGGTCTGGGGCATCGGGCCGTCCGCTGCAGACACAACCAGAATTCCGCCATCCATCTGGGCCGCACCCGTGATCATGTTCTTGATATAGTCCGCATGCCCCGGGCAGTCCACATGGGCATAGTGGCGGGAGTCGGTCTCATATTCAACATGGGCCGTCGCAATCGTGATACCGCGCTCACGCTCTTCAGGGGCTGCGTCGATCTGGTCGTAGGCCATAAACTCGGCCCCGCCCTTCGCCGCCAGTGTCTTGGTAATCGCCGCCGTCAGCGTCGTTTTGCCGTGGTCAACATGGCCAATCGTCCCAATGTTGACATGGGGTTTGGTGCGTTCAAATTTCGCCTTGGACATGCTGGATCCCTCCCAGGAGGCTTTAAGATGATTAGCGTAAAGCTAAGTGTTGTGTGCCAAAGTTGATGACGTCTGTGACCATACCGGGGAAAATGGAGCCCACGACCGGGATTGAACCGGTGACCTCTTCCTTACCAAGGAAGTGCTCTACCCCTGAGCTACGTGGGCGAATCCGTTTCTGGAGCGGGTGGGGGGAATCGAACCCCCATGTTCAGCTTGGAAGGCTGACGTTCTACCATTGAACTACACCCGCCCGAAACCCCTAGCGTGCAAAATGATGAAAAAAAGTGAAAATAAAAAATGGTGGAGGGGGAAGGATTTGAACCTTCGAAGGCTAAGCCGGCAGATTTACAGTCTGCTCCCTTTGACCACTCGGGAACCCCTCCAGCGCAATAAAGCCGTGAAGATTTAACCGCTGGCGATTCGATTGTCAAGAGATTTCCGCGCTATTTTTTTCATCCGAGGCCACTCCTTCCAAAATCGTCACCACCCCATGGGCCTCACTTTCTACCGGATTGCGGTAAAAATGGCGAATATTGCCGTGAAAACGCGCCGAATCCCCACCTTTCAAATGAAGCGCCTCCCCTCCCAACTCCAACACCACCTCGCCCTTGAGGAGATGCAGATATTCCTCACTACCCGGTGGGTGGGGCTTTCCCTCATAGGATGCATGGCCCTTGAGATGGAAAACCATCTGGGTGATATGGAAAGATCTGGCTGGAGAAACCGTCACCGCCCGGTAGGCTCGGTCTGCCGATTCGACAATCCGCATCTCCCCAGCCGGGATCAGCTGAATCCGCTGTCGGGCCTCCTCGACCAATTCATCAATGCCAATTCCCAAAGCCTTGGCGATTTTAAAAACCACGGCCAAACTCGGATTGGCATCATCCCGCTCCACCGTCGCCAGGGTTGCCCGGGGCACACCGGCCAGATCGGCCAGATGCTGCTGGGTCAGCTTTTTTTGTGCCCGCACAGCACGAATCCGGGTCCCGACCAGGTTGGTCAACATGGCTTAACTCCTCTTCTGTTTTGTCGGCTCGCCAACTTTTTTGTCGGTATACCATTTTTTTTCTTGACTTGCAAGGCCCAATTCTCCACCCTGTAGCCACCAGACGACGGGACCAAACGAGTAAAGGTCACCCAGCTGACAAAACCAAACGCCAAAGAGGCATTAAGCCTCGCTTTAAAACCCTAACGAACTGTCCATTTGAAACGTAGATGAACCACCCAAGGAGAGCATCAACATGAGTGTACTGGTCACCAAGCCCGCCCCCGATTTCAAAGCTACCGCCGTCATGGCTGACAACGATTTCCAAGAAATTTCCCTGTCCGACTATAAGGGCAAATATGTCGTGCTGTTTTTCTACCCTCTGGACTTTACCTTTGTCTGCCCCTCCGAAATCATCGCCTTCGGCCACCGGTTGGATGAATTCAAAAAGCGCGGCGTCGAAGTGATCGGTGTTTCGGTTGACTCCCATTTCAGCCATTTGGCCTGGAAGAACACCCCGGTCAACAACGGTGGTATCGGCAATGTGCAATATCCTCTGGTGGCGGATCTCACCAAACAGATCTCCCGGGACTATGATGTCCTTACCGGCCCCGACATCGCCCTGCGCGCTTCATTCCTGATCGACAAGGAAGGCGTTGTCCGCCATCAGGTGGTGAATGACCTGCCCCTGGGTCGCAACATCGATGAAATGCTGCGCATGATCGACGCTCTACAGTTTACCGAAGAGCACGGCGAGGTCTGCCCGGCGGGCTGGGAAGAAGGCAAACCCGGCATGCAAGGCTCCACCAAAGGGGTTGCCGACTATCTGGCCAAGCACGCCGACGCCCTTTAAGGCACGGAACTACAATCGTTATTCACGATCAAAAATCGTAAGAAACCCGAACTGCCAAGGAACAAGATCATGCCCAAGATCAATCGCTATGTTGACATCTCCCAAGTGGACAAAGAAGCCAAGAAGGATTACATCGACCGTCACTCCCCCTTCATCGAGTGCGCCAGCAGCGCCAAAGACTCGGTCAAATTTCCAGTGACCGTGCGCATGGGCCAGGAATATAGCCACCCGGACGATGCCGACCACTACATCAAATCCATGCAGCTCTATAACGGCCCGACCCTCCTGGCCGAAGCCAGCTTCACCTCCGGCGCCCTGGGCGGCACCGGAAATAAAAGTCAAGCCGAAGTGACCTTCAACATCATCCCCTCAGGCAACAAAATGCGTCTCACTGCCCTGGCCTACTGCACCAAGCACGGCCTCTGGGAGTGTGATCCGGTTGAGGTCTCCGTGGATTGATCCAAACCACTTCGGCCATATGAACTTTGCATCCGGGTGAAACACTTGAAGCCCGGATCAAAAGTGAACGTCCCCAAGCCTGGACGGTGCATGAATCACCTCGCACCCTCCAGGCTTTCGGGCGTTTCGGTTCAGCCACCTTTTGCAACGAAAGGACGGAATAATGGCCTTTGAACTCCCCCCTCTCCCCTACCCCATGGATGCCCTGGAGCCCCATATTTCCCGGGAAACCCTGGCCTTTCACTATGGCAAGCACCATCAGACCTACCTCACCAACCTGAACAATCTGGTTCCTGGTTCCAAATTCGACGGAATGAGCCTGGATGAGATCGTCAGGAACGCTACCGGCGGACTCTTCAACAATGCCGCCCAAGTGTGGAACCACACCTTCTATTGGCACTGCCTCTCACCCAATGGTGGAGGTGAGCCGACCGGTGCCCTGGCCCAGGCTATCAACGATGCCTTCGGCTCCTTTGGAAATTTCAAGGAAGCCTTCACCAAAGCCGCAGTTACCACTTTCGGTTCAGGCTGGGCGTGGCTGGTGCGAAACGGGGATGGATCGTTGGAAATCATGACCACTGCCAATGCCGGCACCCCTGGGACAGAGGGCAGGACGCCCCTTCTCACCTGTGATGTCTGGGAGCATGCCTACTATGTGGACTACCGCAACGCCCGACCCAAATATTTGGTGGCGTTCTGGGAGCTGGTCAATTGGGAATTTGTCGGAAAAAATCTCGCGGTCTGATGGGATCCATAACCACCTGACCGGGTGGAAGCGCTTCTAAAACGAGGAACGGCCAGGGCTCCCGGGAGCTGCTGGCCGTTTTGATTTTTTATCGCTCTTTTAATCCTAAATCCGATAGAGGGGCACCATCCCCCTCCCCTTCAATCCCCTCCGGCAAAGCCCCCGGAAACTCTGAACTGCACCGCCTCGGCCAAATGGTCCACCTCGATTTTTTCCGCTCCGGCCAAATCCGCAATGGTGCGGGCGACTTTGAGCAGGCGATGGTGGGTGCGGGCGGAAAAGCCCAGCTTGCGACCGGCGTTCAAGAGCAGACTTCGACCGGCTTCATCCAGTTGGGTGACACGATCCAAAGCTTCCCCGATGAGGCCTGCGTTGAGCATTCCCTGACCGTTGCGGCGTAGCTGCTTCTCCCTGGCTTGGGAAACCCGTTCCCGAACCCGGCTTGAGGCTTCGCCATCGGCCATGGCCACCAGTTTTTCGTGGGGAACCGGGGGCACTTCCACATGCAGATCAATGCGATCAAGCAGAGGGCCGGAGAGCTTGGCGCGATAGTTTTCCACCCGCCCCGGATGGCAGCGGCACTCCCGATAGGGATCTCCCCGATGGCCACAGGGGCAAGGATTGCAGGCAGCAATGAGTTGAAAATCAGCGGGGAAGGCGGTGGTGCGGGCGGCCCGGGAGATGGTCACCTCCCCCGCTTCCAGAGGCTCCCGAAGCACTTCCAGCGTGTTACGACCAAATTCGGGAATTTCATCCAGAAACAACACTCCCCGGTGGGCCAAGCTCACCTCTCCCGGACGAGGCACCCCGCCGCCGCCGATGAGAGCGACCCGGGAGGCGGTGTGGTGAGGGGCGCGAAAGGGGCGGATCCCTACCAAAGGTTGACCCTGGGGGAGCTTGCCTGCGACGGAGTGAATGGCGGTTACTTCCAGGGCTTCGTCGAGAGAAAGCGTGGGCAAAATACCGGGCAGGCAGCGGGCCAGGAGGGTTTTTCCGGAGCCTGGAGGGCCGCTCATGATGAGATTGTGAGCCCCAGCCGCCACCACTTCCAGAGCCCGTTTGGCAAACTCCTGACCTTTAACCTCGGAGAGATCACGAAAAAGGGCGGTTTCTGCATCCAGCCATCCCTGCCAGTTGGTGGTGGGGACCGACTCCAAGGGGGTATCTCCCACCAGATGCTGGACCAGATCGAGGAGGGTTTTGGGGGCAATCACTGACAGGTCCGGGGTCAGAGCGGCTTCCGGGCCATTCTCTCCGGATACGATCAACTCCATTTCCCGCTTGCGGGCATAGAGGGCGGCCGGGAGGGCTCCGGGGACGGGCTTGATGCGGCCATCGAGGGCCAGCTCTCCTAAAAAAATCCGATTTTCCAACACTTCCGGAGACAAGGAACCCATGGCAGCCAAGAGCCCCAAAGCCATGGGGAGGTCGTAGCCGCTGCCCGCTTTGGGGAGGTTGGCTGGCGCCAGGTTGATGGTGACTCTTCGGGGGGGAATGCGATAGCCGGAGTTGCCCAGTGCCGCCCGCACCCGATCCTTGGCCTCTTTCACCGCCCCTTCCGGCAGCCCCACCATGTTGAGGGAGGGCAATCCCCGGCTGAGATCCACTTCCACTTCAACGGGACGCGCCGTCACCCCTTCCAACGCCACGGTATTGATGCGAGCGAGCATTATTCAGTAATCCATCACGGTAAATGTTCCAAACATAGCGCCCAAACGGTGCATAGCGTTGTTATCCTCTCTCTTCCAGGAGCATTTCAGCTGCAGTTTTATCACCTGGCAGGAAGTCCACCATACCTCTCAGGCTCTGGTTTGCCCCCAGGCCAGGTGATATTCGGTTGAATCAGCCGTTTTTTGCAGGCCTGGCTGATCGGTCTCTCTGATTAGGAACCAACTGGGCGACAGGTTTGTTGCGACGGGTGATGAGGACAGGTCACCCACCTCAGCGGCTCGGATGCATTAAGAACGCTCCGCTTTCAGTGCACCCATCAATCATTGCATGTCGGCTGTTTTCGCTCTGATCTTCCCAGCCATTCCCACCTCGATGGTAGACCCATTGAGGCGTGACGACAACATTAAGCCATCTGATGGATCAGGATATCAGATTCTTTATGCAACTTCTGCGGTCAAGTGGTCGGCGGGAGTAAAGAACTAGAGCCAAGCATTGAAGATGGGGGTGGACTAGTGGTGGCGGTTGTCTTTGAAATCAAAGTGTTGCAACTCTAATCCCATTTTTTACACTCGCACTTTTACCACTAGAGGAGATAGTTTGGAAAACAGAGCGCTTAAATGATAATATTTCTCTTGAGCATTCATTTCATCCTTACAAGAGTTCTGACACATGCTGATAAGTAACGCCAAATCTGGATATATTCGCATTGGACTTCCAGGATTCCCGCCTTCGCAAAAACGACGGCAAAAGGGCAACAGCACATGTCCAATTCAAAGATTCGAATTGCTTGAGAGCACATCTCAGGGATAGGGAGGCAAGGTTGTTGAAAGAAAGCAAAACAAAAAAGCCTCTCCGGGGAGGGAAAGGCTTTTTGTCTGCTCTTTGGTGGGTTCAGCGTTGGCGTTGGAGAGGGGTCACACCCGATAGACCAGTACCCGCTCTTCCAGCATGTCGTTCATGGCGTAGCGGACCCCTTCTCTTCCCAGGCCGGAATCCTTGAGGCCGCCGTAGGGCATGGAATCAACTCGGAATGAGGGCACGTCGTTGTGGATCACACCCCCCACTTCCAGTTGATCCATGGCGCGCATCACCGTGTTGAAATCATTCGTAAAGATGCCGCACTGCAAACCAAAGCGGGAGTCATTCACCCGATCAAAGGCTTCGTTCATGCACTCCACCGGGGTTAAGGTCACCACCGGTCCAAAGGCCTCCTCGGCATTGACCTGGCAATTTTCTTCCACCTCCTGCAACACTGTCGCATTCAAGGTGTTGCCCTGACCCACTTCGGCGATGGTATTACCGGTAACCAACTCCGCACCCAGATCCAACGCTTCCCCAATCCAGCTCTGCAAGCGATTCAAGTTGGCGGTATCGATCATCGGACCCAGTGTGGTGGACTCCTCCAGGGGGTTGCCGGGACGTAGCTGCTCCACCGCCCGCTTGAACCTGGCTCTGAACTCCCCCACCACCTCTTCGTGGAGAAAAATCCGCTGCACCGAAATACACACCTGGCCGCACTGATAAAAAGCCCCCATCACCGCCCGGGAAATCAGCCAGTCCCAATCCCGAACATCCTTATCAACAATCAGCCCGGCATTGCCCCCCAGCTCCAGCACTACCTTTTTGCGTCCCGCATCCCGCTTCATCTGCCAGCCGACATCCGGGGAACCGGTAAACGACAGCAGCTGGCTGCGGTCATCCTCCACCAGCATCTGCCCCGCTGCGCGATCACACGGCAGCACCGAAAAAGCCCCGTGAGGCCAGCCGGATTCCCGAATGATTTCCGCCAGCATCAGCGCCGTCAGTGGGGTTTTGGATGCGGGTTTCATGACCACTGGACAGCCCACTGCCATCGCCGGAGCGATCTTATGTACGGCCAGATTCAAGGGAAAATTAAAAGGGGCAATCGCCGCCACCACCCCGACGGGATAGCGCCGCACCAATGCCCGACGGCCCGCCCCCATGGAGTTGACACCCAGATCATACGCCTCCCCATAAACCCGGGTCGCCTCCCCCACCGCAATATCGAAAGTGGCTACAGCTCTCGCCACTTCCAGGCGGGATTCGGCGATGGTCTTGCCATTTTCCTGGGAGAGGGTTTTGGCAAACAGCTCCGAACGCTGGGCCAGCCGATCCCGGACATAAGCCAACGCCCCGGCCCGCTGATAGGGCTCCATCTTGCGGGTATCCCCCAACGCCACCTGGGCCGATTCCAACGCCCGATCGATCTCACTCGTGCCACATCGGGCCACCTGCTCCACCAACCCGCCGTCAAAGGGGTTGACCACATCCATGCTCTTGCCGGTTTCCACCCACTCTCCGGCCAGATAAGCGCTGCGCATCACAATTCCCCCAGCTCTAAATCCATCATCCTTCGGGTTTGTCCTTCAGGCCCGCCATGGCCGCCTCCAGCTCCGCCACACGCTTTTCCATGTTTTCCAGCTTGATGCGGGTGTTGGACAGCAGCTCCTGGGCCACCTCCAGCTCCTCCCGGGTGGCCAGATTAAAATGCTCCGCCCCCTCTTGCACCACCTCACGCACCTTGCCGACCATCTCTTCCCGGCTCTCACCGAGCTGGCTGAACACACCCAAAATGTTTTGGGTGATCTGGTCCACCACCATGTTGTCGATCTGCATCATTTCGAGGAATCTCCCACAAAAAATGAAACCAGACGGCCCCTCTCTCCAGGTCCGCCGCCGATTTACGTAGAGGACTTGGCCGCCGGTATAAAGTCCAGCCCCGCCTTGCCATAAAAATAGCCGTTACAAAACCCCTTGTCGTCGTTAAACGGCATCATCCTGGCCAGAGCCTCTTCGCCATCCACCCGGCCATCAATCCGATCCCGCCACACCCCGACAAGCTCAGCCATATGCTTGGATTGAGGAGACAAACGCACGATATCCACCCCCGTCTCCCGCATCACATCCACCTGGTCTACCAGGTTATAGACCTTTTCCGACATGGTTTCCGTGCCGTTCATCACCAGAATGGGGGAATCCTCCTGGGTTTTCACCTCCATGCCGTCGGGAAACTCCCCACACTTGTAGTGACAGTCATTTTTGGGCAGATGAAACGCCCGGGAGGTGTAGCAGCGTGCCGAAAAAGTGAGGGGCAGGCGACCATGGGCAAACACCTCAAACTCCATGACAGGCCCCCGATAGTCGTTGACCAGGGCTTTGATGGTGTGCAGCGGCAGCTCCACCGGCGGCACCAGACGATTGACCCCCACCTCAGCCAAAAAGGAGAGGGTTTCCGGATTATAGGTGGTGATATGGGGCCCCGCTACCATGGGATGCCCCTCACCTATTCCGACCGCCGCCATATCGTTGGCTTCAAATTTGAGTCCAAGCTCCCGGGCATTTTCCACCACTTTGCGGACGTTTTCGATCTCCCCATCGCTCATCACCAGACCCAGGGTCGAAAACACCACCTCCTTGCCCGAATCCTTCAACTCACCAGCCAGCTCGACCATCTCCTCCGGGGTCAGATTATAGCGCTTGGAGCAGACCACCTCCCCCAGATAGAGAATATCCGCGCTGGTCTCGTAGGCCATCTGCTTGAAAAACGTCCGAAACCCCTTTTTACCCCAGTCAAAGAGCGGGGGACCTATGGAAATTTTCATTACTGCCAATTCTCCTCATAGGTGCCCAGGGTATGGGTCGAACCCTCCGACGTCGCATTCAAAGCCCGAAGCCAGCCGCCTCGGGGCTCAAAATTTTCCGGATCCTTATAGTAGCTGTCCACCGCCTTGCGCATGATGCGGGTCGCCGTGGCTACGTAGGATTTGGTGCGCTGGCGGCCTTCGATCTTGAGAGAAACCACACCCGCTTCGATCACCTGGGGCAGCATCTCAATGATATTCAAACTGCCCGGCTCCTCCATCACGTGATAGGTCTCGCCATTGGCCTGAAAACGCCCCTTACACACCGTGGGATAAGCCGCGTCCTGATCTTTTTCGTACTGGGCAATCAGCACCCCGTTGAGACGGGTCTGGAGCTTTTCCCCTCTGTTTTCGAACCGCACCGCCCGAGCCGGTGAGCAGACCCCCTCGATGTTGGGCGACACCCCGGTGATAAAAGAGGAAAGATAACAACGCCCCTCAGCCATCACACAGAGCCCGCCAAAGGCAAACACCTCCAACTCCACATCGGTCTTGGTCTTGAGCCGTTTGATCTCCTCCACCGTCAGCACCCGGGGTAAAATCACCCGGGTGATGCCAAAATGGCGCTGGTAAAAGTTGATCGCCTCGTGGTTGCTGGCAGAGGCCTGCACCGAAAGATGAATCTTCAGGTCGGGATGTTTTTCCCGGGCATATTTCAAAAGCGCCAAATTGGCCAAAATAATGGCGTTGGCCCCCAGTTTTGAGGCCAGATCGACGGTGTTATACCAGGGGCTCGGATCATCCACCTGGGGAAAGGTGTTCAAGACAATATTGGCCTTGACCCCCTTTCGGCGGGCATATTCGATTCCCTTCTCCGCCTCCGCCTCGCTAAAATTCAGCCCCTCAAAGTTGCGGGCATTGGTAGCGTTGCGAAAACCGAAATAGACAGCATTGGCACCATTATCCACCGCAGCCTTCAGTGAAGGCAGATTGCCAGCGGGGGCCAGGACTTCCACTCTACTCATTATAGCTTCCCTAACCACATTGGGGGTGAACTCCCTCTCACAAGGCAAGAGTCTATCCTTTTCCACAAGTTCTGGCAAAACGCTGCGTCATCCCCCCGTCAACCAACCTCTGGCCAGGCCCGGGTCAGTTTGTGGGGTATTTTCAACCTGTTCAAAATCCGCCCGACTAAAAAATCGACCAGATCCGAAACCCTTGGAGCGGAAAGCTCCGCGACTCTCGGGGGATCTTGATCTGGAACAGACCCGTTTTGAGCCCCCTCCCCCCCCTGAGCCCCATGATAAAATCCAGGTGCTGCAGGCAATATCACCACCCCCAGGCGGGCCAGCTTCAGCATGTTTTCCAGATGAATCACCGAAAACGGGGTCTCTCTGGGCACCAGGATGAGATCGCCCCCCTCCTTGATGGTGACATCCGCCGCCCGCTCAATGAGATTATCGGACATTCCCCCGGCAATAGCCGCCAAAGTACCCATGGAGCAAGGGCAAACCACCATTTTACGCACGCCTCCGGAGCCGGAAGCCAAGGGGGAAAACCAATCCCGAACGCCAAAATAGCGCAACCGCCCGGCATCCACCCGGAAATAATCCGACACCTCCCGGGCAACCGCCTCATCCCCCCCCTGCCAGCTGAGACCACACTCCCGCTCCAGCACGACTCTAGCCGCCTCACTCAACAAAAAATCCACCGCCAGACCAGAATCGAGCAACACTTCCACCAGGCGCAAGCCATAAAGGGCGCCGGAGGCCCCGGTCAAAGCGACGGTGATGGGCTGCTGCTGGTCCATGGCTTGCACACCTTTCGTCCACTGACCATTTCAGCCAATGGTTCAGTCAAATAACCTCACTGGAACACCAGCTGGAAAAATCCATCCAAGAATGGGAAGCTAAGCGTTTCGTTTCAAGGGAGAGTTTCCACCGATGTCCGTTTATACCCGGGTCACCCCCGAAGATCTCACCCACTGGCTGCCCCGTTTTGATATCGGCCAGCTTCACCGCTTGGAAGGGATCTCCGATGGGGTGGTCAACACCAACTATCGGCTGTTGACCGATCAGGGGAAATATATCCTCACCCTGGTGGAAGATCCCCGGGAAGCACGCGGCCTCCCCTATTCGACCTTTTTGCTCAGCCATCTGGCCAAACGCCACATCCCCTGCCCCTTGCCAGTGGCGGATCGAAAGGGGATCGTCCTCCAGCAACTCAAAGAGCGCCCCACCCTCATCGTCACCCTGCTGCCAGGTCGCTCCCCCCAAACCCCCACCCCCCGTCAATGCCACACCCTGGGGGAAATGCTGGCCAAGCTCCATCAAGCGGGACGGGATTTTCCCAAACAGCGGCCCAATCCCATGGGAGACGGGATGTTGACCCGGATTTTTGCTCAATTGCAGCCGCTCCTGGAAAAACAGGATCCAGCAACCGCCGCCCTCCTGCAAGAGGAGATGGTGGCCATGACCAAAGAGTTTGCCGCCAAATCCCTGCCCATGGGGGTGTGTCATGCCGATCTTTTTCCCGACAACACCCTCTTCGAAGGGGACCGACTGACCGGGGTGATCGACTTTCACTACAGCTGCCAGGAGCGCTGGGTGTTGGATCTGGCCATCACCTTGAACGCCTGGTGCCTGAATGATCAGGGGGAGCCCGACCAACATCGTTTGGGGGCACTCTGGGAGGGCTACCGCACCTTACGCCCCCTGGAACCCCAGGAAATGGCAGCCCTCAATCTGGCGCTGAGAGCCGCTGCGCTGCGGTTTTCCCTCACCCGACTCAAGGATCAACTCTTTCCCAGACAAGGGGATCAAGTGACCCGCAAGCCCCCGAAAGCGTTCCTGAATCGGTTGCGGTTTCATCAAAAAACCGACCTCACAGCTTTTTTATCAAGCCACACCCGATAAAAACATCATTCCCCAGACAAGATCACCATCAAAAAAAATCAACAATCCCAGCAGCCTGCCAAGGGCCTGTCATTTTCGCCAACCTCCGTCCGATATTTATTTTGCTACCGAACGAACAAAACCCCGTAAAATGAAACTCATTCGTATATACTAAACATCAACGAACAAGAATATTTGGCGGGGGCCAAATGGCTGTTGGAGGCTTACAGATGGCTTTTCGCACATATTGGAATCATCTCCGAAGAGTGGCCCTCTCCGGTGCTGTCATCCTTGGCACCGCTACCCTGGCTGTGGTCATTGTCAAGGGGGTCAAAAACCTCTCCGACCACTTGAACCACACCTTTTGGTAAAGATTCAACCACCCCTTCCCACAAGGGCATTTCCTGATTCCCCAAAACCAGACGACCAAAAGGGGCCTTCTCCCAGGAGACAGCCCCTGTTTATTTGCAGCGTCTCATCCAGCAAATAAACCAAAGCGGCCAAGGGTGTCGGGATAAATCCTCAGACATTGAAGCGAAAATGCATCACATCCCCATCGAGGACCGGATAGTCCCGCCCCTCCAGACGCATGCGTCCCACCTCTCTGGCCCCCTGCTCCCCCTTATATTCGACAAAATCGCTGAAGGCGATCACTTCCGCCCGGATGAAGCCTTTCTGAAAATCGGTATGAATGGCTCCGGCAGCATCATAGGCGCTGGAACCCTTCTCAACGGTCCAGGCCCGGGCCTCCTTGGGTCCGGCGGTAAAAAAGGTCAACAGGCCCAACAGCTCATAAGCCGCCCGGATCAAACGATTCAAGCCTGGCTCCGACAGGGATAGATCTTCCAAAAAGGCCGCCTTCTCCTCTGCTTCCAGCTCAGCGATTTCCGCTTCGATGGAGCCACACACCACCACCACCTGGGCGCCATCCTGCTCAGCCATGGCCCGCACGGCATCGGTTAAGCGATGGTTGCCGGGAGTCTGGGCAGCACCGATCTCCTCTTCGGAAACATTACAAACATAGAGCAGGGGTTTGGCCGTCAGCAAAAACAGCTCCCCAACCACCGCCAACTCCTCAGGGCTCAACCCCAGGCGGCGGACCGGCTCTCCGTTTTGCAGGCCTGTGGCCACTTTTTCAAGCACCGGGGCTTGGAGCTTGGCCTCCTTGTCCCCAATGCGGGCTTTTTTGATCACCCCGTCGCGTTTTTTTTCCACGCTGACCAAATCCGCCAACATCAACTCGGTATCAATCACCCCGACATCCGTTTCGGGATCCACCTGGCCATGGACATGGGTGATATCCCCCCCCTCAAAACAGCGCACCACATGGGCGATAGCGTCCACCTGGCGGATATGGCCCAAAAACTGGTTCCCCAACCCCTCCCCCTTGCTGGCCCCGGCGACCAGACCGGCAATATCGAGAAACTCCATCACCGTGGGAAGAATTTTTTCGGATTTGGCAAATTTCGCCAGCAATTCCAAGCGACTGTCCGGCACCGTCACCACCCCCACATTGGGCTCGATGGTACAGAAGGGATAGTTGGCCATGGGGGCCCCCGCAGCTGTGAGGGCGTTGAAAATGGTGGACTTACCGACGTTGGGAAGACCTACGATGCCGCATTTGAGTGACATGGGATGAGTGGGATCCGTGGTGTTGGTTTGGGGATGAATTAAAAAAAACGATTATTCTGCGTATCGTTCTTAAGGGAGTGGCTCTACCTGATTAGATTAAGCTGTTGAGCTGGGGCGCATGGATACTATTTCACTGTTTCATCCCCGGCGTTGGACTGAACCTCTCCGGCTCCGACCACGCCCCCCACCCCGGATGGTTGGGTTGGGTCCCTCTCCTGGGCCTGTTTATTCTCGTTGGCGGATTTTTCAGCCTGGCTCTTTTTAAAAGCCATTTCGATCTGATTTTCGGCCTTGGGAGGTTTCACCCGATCTCTTTTTTGTTTAGGGGCCTTGGGTGTTTTTTTGCCGGTTGGAGGGTTGTAGAGCTGGTTCATCGCTCCCGGCAGGTTGCCAGCCAAAACGTGGGGCATGGCCTTGGGGAGGTCGGTCAGAGGGGGGGTCAAAAGCGTCTGCTCTTCCTGGGTCCAGTGGGAGAGCACAAATTGAGCAGGATCCATGACCGGTGGCGGGCGGCCAATGCCTAAGCGTATACGCACAAAAGCCGGGGTACCCAGATGCTGCTGGATGGACTTGAGACCGTTGTGGCCGCCATTGCCCCCGCCTACTTTCATACGCACCACGCCGCAAGCCAGATCCAGGTCATCGTGAAACACGACGACCTGGTCAGGCTCGATCTTAAAATAGCGCGCAGCCTCACCCACCGCTTGGCCAGCGAGGTTCATGTAGGTTTCGGGAAAGAGCCAATAGACCCGATGATCGCCCACGCGTCCGCTACCGAAAAGCCCCTGAAAGCGGTTGCTTCCCGCAGAGAGACCATAGGCACGGGTCACCTCCTGGAGCACATCCCAACCCAGGTTGTGACGGGTCCCCCGGTAGCGTTCACCGGGGTTTCCCAATCCCACCAGCAGATTCATGGACTATCGAGACGATTGCAGGAACTGACAAATACGTCAGGCCTCGCCACCCTCTTCGGCAGCAGGTTCAGCACCCTCAAGCACCTCTTCCTCTTCGGTCTCTTCGACTTCTTCAGCCTTGACGCCAACCACGGCGACGATGGTGAAGTTGACATCGGTGTGGACCTCGACCCCCTTGGGCAACTCGACATCCTCGATATGGATGGAATCACCGATCTCCATGCCAACCAGGGAGAGTCTGATTTCGTCGGGAATGTCACCCGCCCGGCAGCTGACTTCCAGCTCACGCCGAACCTGCTGGACCATGCCACCGATTTTGACCCCGGGACACTCCTCTTCCCCTTCCAGGATCACTGGAACGTTCACCTCGATCTGCATGTTGGGATCGAAGCGGAGAAAGTCCACATGGATCGGATTACCGGTGAGGGGGTGGACCTGCATGTCTCTAAGCAAAACCGCAGCCCGTCCCTTACCATCGATCACCAGGTTTTGACGCTGGGTACGCAGGTTGGTCCCTTCGGAAATCAAAACGCTCCTCCACTCCTTAAGCTCCAGGGAGAGGTTGCGATTGTCCCGATCACCACCATACAACACGGCTGGCAGACGACCTTCCTTGCGCAAATGGCGGGCTTTTTCCTTACCGAGCCCTTCACGTGATAGGGCTTGAATGAGTGCCATGATCTTAAACTCCTTGCTATTTTACCTACACGAACTAGACAAACAGAGAACTGACCGATTCCTCGTCGGAAATCCGCCGGATGGCTTCTCCGAGGAGATGGGAAACGGTCTGAACCTGAATTTTATCGCATGCTGCCGCACGATCCGACAGGCGAATGGTATCGGTGACAATCAGTTCCTTCAAGGCGGAAGCCTCAATGCGGTCCACGGCCGGCCCTGAGAGCACGCCGTGGGAGCAGACCGCCCGGACTGATTTTGCTCCCCGTTCCATCAGAGCATCGGCGGCTTTGGTCATGGTGCCCGCCGTATCTACCATGTCATCGACAATAATGCACTCCTTGCCGTCCACCTCACCGATGATATGCAACACTTCGGAGACGTTGGCGGAGGGGCGGCGTTTATCGATGATGGCCAGATCCATATCCAGCCGCTTGGCGTAGGAACGCGCCCGTACCACACCGCCCACATCCGGGGAGACCACAACAGACGGCCCCAACCCCATGGAACGAACGGCGTTCAAGAGGACGGGTGTGCCGTAGATGTTATCCACCGGCATGTTGAAAAATCCCTGAATCTGGCCTGCATGCAGATCCATGGTGAGCACCCTCTGCACCCCGGCAGCATCCAGCAGATCCGCTACCAGCTTGGCGGTGATGGGGGTGCGGCCTGCTTCTTTGCGATCTTGCCGGGAGTAACCATAATAGGGAATCACCGCCGTAATCCGGCCCGCCGAGGCGCGCCTCAAGGCATCCACCATGATCAGCAGTTCCATCAGGTGGTCGTTGGCCGGAGTGGAGGTGGGTTGGATGACAAAAACATCCCGCCCTCGCACATTTTCGTTAATCTGCACGAAGATTTCGCCATCGGAAAAGTGTTTGATGGTCGCACTCCCCACGGAAGCAAACAGGTGGTCGGCGATTCGGGAGGTCAGATCGGGGTTGGCCGATCCGGAAAAAATCTTGATCGTCTGGATAGACATGGCAAAGGGTTTCCGGGTGGTATGGCGAGACGTGGTGCGGAAAATACACCCGTTGCCCCATAGGCGCAAGTTCCGATTTCGTTCCCAATCTCTCTTTTATCAATCATTAGCAGATGAATTGGGTGGCAAAACAGGTTTGGCAGGTGCTTAACGGCTGCGTTTGATTTTCAGACAGAGTATCAGACAGCCCCCTCCACCACCAGAGCTACTGCGTCCGATAATCCCACCCGCTTCCTCCCGGCCCCAAGGCAGCCTGTCATCCTATCCTTATACATAAGGCATAGGCCACAACCTTACCCTCCACCACTCTTTACTTTTCAGCCCCACACCCCTCCCCACAATACCCAAGCCATCGACTCAAGCCAGCTTTTCACCATAGAGCCTCGCAGCATTTTCCCAAGTGGCCTCCTTAACCGCTTCTGGAGAAATCTCCTTGATGGCGGCGATCTCCTCAATCACCACCCGCACATGCATCGGCTCGTTGCGCTCTCCCTGCACGGGGCCCAACACGGGACTGTCGGTCTCAATCAACAGATGAGAGAGGGGCAGACGAGCCACCAGCTTGCGTTTTTGCTGGGAGTGACGAATCGATGGGGGAATCGAAAAAAACCATCCTGCCTCCACCCCGGGCAGCGCTCTGGAGGCTTTGCCGTCGAAGGCGTGGAGCTGCACCTTTTGGGCCCCTTCCTGCAACATCAAAGCGATGGCGTGGTGACCTGCCGAGCGGCTGTGGACGTTCAGGGGGAGGTTCAACTCTTTGGATAGGGCGATAAATGCTTGGAAATGTTGCCGCTGCAACGCCCGCTCGCCTTCTTCCTTGATCACCCAATAATCCAGTCCCACCTCGCCGATAGCGATGAGAGAGGCGTGGTGCTCCCGGATGAATCGAACCATTTCGGCCATCTCAGCCGAATCCAGATGGGTGGGGTAGAGCCCAGCGGCAGGGCGCAACGTCGGATGATGAGCGGCCAGTTCCAGATTACGTCTACCATCCGCCAAGGTTTCCCCTACGACAATAATCCGCTCCACCCCCGCTTCCCGGCCTCGTTTGAGCACAGCCTCCCGATCCGGGTCGAATACCGGGTCACACAAGTGGGCGTGGGTATCGGTGATGAAGGGCATGTCAGACTCTGAAAAAGAGTTTTGGCTGGTGAAAAAAGCGTTGGGTTACCCAAAAACAGGTGCGTCCAAAAAGGGATCCATCTCAAATGGGCAAAAAAATGGGCCTGGTGGGGCAAAGCCCCAGCAGACCCCCGGAGAGCATCCTTGTCCACGGGATGCACCATTCTTATCGGCAGCTTCTCTCTTTCCATGAGCACTCTTTTCAATAAATATAAAAAAATATTGGCCCGCTATGTGCTTTAATACTCCAACCAAAGGAAAAGACAGGAAAAAGGAGCAGACCATGACCCGGGACTTGCGTGCAGTTTTTGAAAAAATGGATCTCTTGAAGCGGTTTCCCAACGTCCACAGCGATATTTTGCAACACTTCGGCGTGGAAAAACCGACGGATTTTTCAAGGTTTGATGACATCCGGCTGGGGGAAGTGGTTCGGCATGTGGAAAATTGCTACCGCTGGTTTTGGCCAGTACGGCTTGCAGCGTGATGGTATAGCAGTTCTCTCTCAAAATTGGACACTCTTCCCTGACTCGTCATCCCCGCGAAGGCGGGGATCCAGGGAGCTGATGATTGCCCTCAAGGAAAAACCAAATCTTCAAGGAAGGTCGGTATTTTGCTGAAAGTGATGCAAGATTTGGAAAGGTATGCGCCAGACTCCCTGGATTCCCGCATTCGCGAGAATGACGGCAAAAATGCAACGGCATATGTCCAATTCTTGATTTGAATGGCTATAGGGCAACACCCGAGCACCCTTTAATCGGATGTATAGTGGTGGAATGTCAGCAGCTTGTTGCTTGAGATCGGTTCGGAATTACAGAATATACAGGCGGGCGGTGTCTGGATCGAAAAATGGTCAGGGCTGCCGGAAACAGATGTTCCCGACATAAGCGTGGCTTAACTCAACTCAATACATTGATTTATCAGCGTTTTTTCCTTCCATTGACCCAAAAAACCCTATTCCCTCACTCAACCCCACCCCCGAGCATCACACACCCTCAATTTGAAGAACCCACCGTTTCTTTAGGTAGCGTCACAAGGGTCTGTTCAATCAAGGAAAAAGCAGCAGCATCCATCACCCCGCCATTCTCCCCGATCTTTTGGCAAAAAGCTTCCAGAGTGCCCTTCAGATGAGAGAGGCATACTTCATAGGCTTCTATACGCTCGGCAGACTCCTCCAGGAGCGCCGCATAAAAATCCCGTTCACTGCGCAGGCTAAACAGATCGTCAAACAGCTGACCGATATCCGCAGCAGCCCCTTCCGGTTCCACTTCCCTGGGAATCATTCTTCTTCTTTTGGGGAACATCCCTTTTCTCTCCCGTATGATGAGTGCGTCGGGAGTGAAGATGCAATTTTCAAACCGGAAAAAACCTCTCCTCCAAAGAAATCAATCCGCCCATCGAAATTTCAACAGGGTCCACACCGCGATCAAACCATCGATGGGGCGGATTTTTTTTCCCTCCTCCAGGGAACGAGGCTCGTAGGCGATGGGAATTTCGATAATCTTGACACCGCTACGGATCAACTTGGCGGTCAACTCATGGTCGGTCTCAAAGCCGTGGGTACGCACGGTAAAACTTTTCACCAAATGGGCCGGATAGAGTTTGTAAGCCGTCAATAGATCTGTAATCCAGCGGCCATAGAGCAATAGACAAACCCCCGCCAACACCCAATTCATCCCCCAAGGTCCAATCCCCTGCCTGGCGTGACGTCCCGGAAACACTCCCCACCCCCGCTCCCGCATCACCCCCAAGGGCCGACTGCCATAAACCGATACCAGCCCCCCCTTCCCCAGGGCCTCCAGCATGGGCAGATAGTCGTCCGGGTCATATTCCAGATCGGCATCCTGAACCAAAAGCCACTCCCCGGTGGACTCCCGCCCCCCCCGCTGTACCGCACGACCCTTGCCCTGATTCGGCTGCTGAATCACCCGTACCCCGTCAAATCCCCGGGCCAGATCAGCGGTATCATCCTGGGAGCCGTCATCCACGACGATGATTTCCTTTTCATACCCCAGCTTTTCGGTGGGGATCCCCTGGATTTTTTCAAGCAGGGGCACGATAAACGCCGCTTCATTATAGGCTGGAACAATAATGGATAGCTTTTTCATGGTTTTTTTTCGGTAGATAAAATCAATTGGAGTCGCTGGAATCCGTCTCAACCCCTGGAACCGACCGTCAGGACTCTCCCGGACAGGCAATCAGAGTGGGGAAGCGTTGACTCTCTCCTGCAAGACTTTCTCAGCCACCTCGGCCTCCTCCCGGGTGTTGACCCCCATGGACTCCAAGCCCGCCCCAATCCGCAAGGTCATCACTCCCCCCGGCTCCTGCTCAAAAAAGGGCAGCACCTGAAGCAGATTAAACTCTCCGGTCTCCTTCCCCAGACCGATACCCGCCTCACGCCCCCGAGCCAGCACGGGAAAGAGCGCAGCCACCCTGAAAAGAAAGAGACCGCAATCATTCTCTCCCGGACCAGAGAGATGCCCCCCCTCCCCCTCCCGGACTTGATGCACCTGGAGGAGACGTTCATCCCCATCCCTCTCAAAACGAATGTAAGGGGGATCCCGCATGACGCTGGCCAAGGTCAGGGCAGCCCCTTGAACGGTATGCAGTCCGATAGCGTTTGCCAGAGTTGAAGGTGAGAGCAAAACCTGATCCCCCCACACCACCAAAGCCTGGGGGGTGGTCACCACATCCCGGGCAAGCCCCACCGCATCCCCCATACCGGTAGGCCGCTCCTGAATCACCGTGGCACCCTGCTCCCCCAGCCGCTCCTGAATCAGGGGCGCCACTTCGGCTTCCCCTTGGGAAGAGAGCACAAAAACCATTTTGCCACAGAAGGGGGTGAGCAGATCGATCAACCAGTGGAGGATAGGGCGACCCAGAAGGGGATAGAGAATTTTAGGCCGATGATATCCCAAACGGCTCCCCTCTCCCGCAGCGGGAATGATCGCGGTCCAGGCAGCTCGATCCAACCCTGCCTGCCTCACCGAATCCGCCACCTCCCCCATCTGCCAGATCCGCTTCATCGGGCTTTCCCGGCGACTCACAAACGTTTCCTGGCGACCAGCAGAGACTGGCCCATATTATAACGCAAAGGAATCCTCCCCAGACCCAGCTGATCCACCAACCGCCCCAGCCAGCCGAACACCTTGAAGTAGGCCCCGGCCCGGCGCAGCAGATAGCCCAACGCCAGGGTCTGCCAGTAGGGTCGCACCCGACTGGCTTCGAAGCCCCGGTCGTTTAAAAGCCGGGTCAAGGTTTTCGGCGTAAAATAGATCAGATGGACGCTTAAAAAAAAGGGCCACTTCCACCCCATCAACCGCCGGGCCAGTGAAGCGTCATCGGGAAAGTTGACCACCAACAATCCCCCCGGCTTGAGCAGCCCCCGGATACGTTCCAGACTCTCCCCCGGATCGGTCAGATGTTCTATCACATCCCACAGGGTGATGAGATCAAAGGTGTGGGGTTCAAAATTTTGCTCTGCCAAGACCCCAGGCCGGATGTCCAGCTGATACTGCTCCCGCCCCCACTCGGCCAACCAGCGACTGGGCTCGATCCCGACCACCTCATAACCCAAATCCGCCGCCGCCTTGGGAAAGGCTCCCCCACCACAGCCGACATCCAGCACCTTCACCCCCGAAGCTGGCTGCAAACCATGATTCCGGGCAATCGCCCCCAGGCTCCGCTTGAAGGTTTCGATGCGCTCGGGATTTTGTGCGACAAAGGTGGGATCCTCCGCGCCGGTGTAGCCCGCCAGGATAATCTCCTCATCCACCCGGGGGTTGAGATAGACCAGATCGCACCCCAAACAGCGCACCAGGGCATCCAGCAACATCTCATCAGAAGAAGCGGAGTAAAGCGCCTCCAGCCCCTCCCGGGTCAGATCAGCAGGATAAGCGGCAGGGCGCAGCTCAACAGACTCCCCCGAACCACACACCGGACAGGGAACCCGCGTCAGCCACTCTTGTTTCGCATTTTCAGCGCCAGGCAAGGCCGTTCTCCTTTATAATCGTCTACCCGAAAGGTTAGTATTCAACAGGAAGCCTCACAAGTCGAGCCATGGATGGGAAATCCACTCCAGGGACGATCAATCATCCCTGCAATCCACTTGGCCAGCCATCATCTCCCAGCCCTTTACCCAAGGCCAGGCAACCCACCATGACCGCCGTCCTGATCAACCCCAATCTGGTGATCCAGGAAAACGATCCCTTCACCACCGGCATCGTCTACATGCCCATCGGCCTGGCTCTGGTGGCAGCCACCCTCAAACAGGCCAACCACCCCCTTAAGGTCATCGACGCCTTTGGCCAAGCGCCCAAACAAGGCCGCAGGTCCGGCCCCTTTTTGATCATGGGAGCGACCATAGAGGAAATTCTCAAGCAAATCCCCGCCAAAGCCCAAGTGGTGTTTCTCTATGCCAATCAGCTGATCAACCACACCTCCCTGGTTGAAATTCTGGGGGCGATCAAAACCAACCGCCCCAAGCTCCCTCTCATCGTGCTGGAAAACACCCAGGCGGTGACCGCTTATGCCCTGGAACCGGTAGCTGAGGCACTTCTGGAAGCCGGTGCGGATTATCTATTGACCGGTGAGGGGGAGGTTGGGGCTCCTGCCATCACAGCCATCCTGATGCAGCATGGAGAAGACGAAAACGAGGATGCGCCAAGCTCGGGGCAAGCCACGACCTTGGCAGCCAAACTGGAAACCGTGCCGGGACTCATCGCCAAAGATTTTCGCACCCCCCGGGGCGCCTTTATCAGCGATCTCGACCAGCTCCCCTTCCCCGCCTGGGAACTTTTTCCCGTTGAAAACTATTGGTCCCTCCAATTTGCCCACGGCCCCCTCTCAAGCTCCCGCTATCTCCCCCTGCTCACCTCCCGGGGATGCCCCTTTCCCTGCCGATTTTGCGTGGTCCCCTTCACCAACGAACGCAAATGGCGGGCCCGCTCCCCGGAAAATGTCATGGCGGAGATGGCCCACTTTCAAAAAAGCCTGGGGGTGTCGGAATTTCACATCGAAGATCTCAACCCCACGGTGCAGGATCGCAGAACCCGGGGGATTGCCCGCGCCATCATTGATCAGGGATTGACGGTGACCTGGAAGATCGTCAGCGGCACCAAAGTGGAGTCGATCAAAAATGCGGAGAGCATCGACCTGATGGCCCAATCCGGCTGCCGTTATATCTCCATCTCCCCGGAGAGTGGCTCCCCGGAGGTGTTGAAAAAGATGGCCAAGCCCTTCAACCTCGACCATGCGGTCAACATGATCAAACGGATGAACCAGACAGGCATCCGTTCCCAGGCCTGCTTTGTGTTGGGTTTTCCGGGAGAAACAGAGAAGGATTTGGAGATGACCCGCCAGCGGGCTCTGGAGATGACCCGGGGAGGGGTGGATGAGATCGCCCTTTTTATCATCACCCCGGTACCAGGATCAGAACTGTTTGACTCCTTCGAAGGGTACGGCTCCCTCTCGGAGCTTAATTTTACCCCCTCCTGGCGGGAAGATTATGAACAGCTCGCCCGCTTTCGCCTGAACCTCTATCGGCGTTTTTTATTCACCAAGCTCCTTTACCATCCCGGCAAAATCATACGCCAAAGCTGGAATTTTTTCCGACGCTCCTTCGAAACCAAAATGGAGATGGTGCCCTTCAAGGCGCTGGTGTGGAAATGGGTAGGCAGATCGGTCAAGGATTAGGGTCAGATCATCGTGTGAAGCCAAAATCTATTCGTTTGGCTTCCAGAAACCGTGGCGAATGAGGGAAAAGAGGGTGCTGAAACCGTCGCCTACCGTGGTCTTTTTGCCTTCGGCCTTGGTGCGGGGGTGGTATTGGACCGGCACTTCCAGGACAAACTCTCCCAATCGACTCACCTTGGCGATAATCTCCCCCTCCAGATCCACACCGGAAGAGACCAGATTCATCGATCTCAACAACGCCCGATCAAACCCCTTCAGAGTGGAAAAGGGGTCGCTCACATAGCGGTTGTAGAGCAGCAGGGAAAGAATGGAGATGGACATCCCCCCATATTTACTTAAAAAGTGCGCCAAACGGCGGTTGCCGTAGATGTGGCGGATGCGCTGACTCAGGTTGACACACTTGATGGCCCGACTGCCAAACACCACCCGATAGCGGTTTTGAATGATGGGCTCCACCACCAGGGCCAGATCCCCAGCCTGATACTCCCCATCAGAGGGAAAGATCACCACCACATTCCCCCGGGCCTTGGCAAGCCCCATTCTGATCGCCTCCCCCCGCCCCTGCCGACCCGCTTCCAAGACATAAACCCGGACAAATTTTTCTTCCCTGGCAATGGCCAGGGTTTCATCACTGGAGCCGCCATCCACCACAATCAGCTCCTTGGCGACATCATAACCGCTCAAATCCAGGCGATTCAGATCTTCCAACACCCGGCCAATGGTGGCGGCTTCGTTCAGAGCCGGAACCACGATGGAAACCATGTGCCGATAGGGATGAATCTTCACCTCCACCAGCCGCTGGGCCAAGGGGAGCAGCTGATCCACCAACTGGCCGCCGTGATGCCGCCCGCTGCCCATCTCCCAATCTCCAGCCGTGACCGCTTCCGGATCAAGCCCCATGCGACCGATATCGAAAGGCACATAACTGCCGGAGCGCTCCCGATTCAGCTCCCCCTGATCCGGCTCCTGCACCAAAACCCGGGTGGTGAGGCTCGCCATCTGACAGTCGATGGCCCCCTTGCGGGACATATAATAGTGAAAAGCCTGTAACAACCCCTGAACCGACAGGTTGGGGATGTCGTGATCATGGAGAATATTGGCGACAAACACCTTTTCAGCGGTTTCGTTGCCGGTGATCGCCTCGGTCATGCCCTGGGTGAGGTAGGAAGGGAGCAGAGAGGAGTGTTGGGTGCCGGGGCCATAGATGATCAGATCAGCATCAGCGATGGCTTCGATAGCCCCAGCATCAGCCTTGGGCAGACTCTCCCTGGTGGCCAGGAAAGCACGCCGCGCCTCAGGAGGGAGAGCCCCCAGTTGCTTCAGCTCCTCAGGGGTCAAATAATCCGGCAGCAAAAAAATTTCCTGGATGGATACACTATCCTGGGGAGCCACAATGGCCGATTCATCGACTAGAAAGCGCCCGTCAGCTTTGAGGGCCACCAATACCCGGTTTGCCCCATCGGTGATGTTGAGCACCCGCCCCCGGCAGGCTGAAAATTGGGCAAAATGGTCGATGGCCTGGTTGAAATTTTTCCCTTCAGCCAGATAACAGCCGGAAAAAAGAATATTGCCTACCGAACAATCCCCATAATCAAAAGAGATCCCCTCCTTCAATCGGGCCTCTTCATACGCCAGAAAGGCTCGACAATAGTCCCCCATCACCGCCATCTGGCCCATGGTGAGATCCCGGCAAGCCTCAGCCAGAAATGGATCCGAAGGAAACCCCATCCCCTTGGCCACAGGCACCAGACTTCCCAAAGCCTGCTCACGGGAGGTGCCATCCGGAAAACGAAAGTCGAGAAATCTTTTCAGTGCGCCATGACAGCTTTCCGTCACGGGCATCAGAGTGGAGATGTTTTTGCGAACGTCGGAAGGCCCCAGCATGCCCGGGATAAACCCCCGGAGCCGGCCGGTGGAGAGGCCATCGTCATAGGCGTTGACGATGACGGTCAGATGGATCTGGGAGTGGCGGATCAGCGCAGGTGAGAGGGAAGCGGTCCCCCGACCACCGCTGAAGAGGACCACTGCAATCTGTTTTTCACTCCCCATGGCAGCCCCCGGCAGCGGTCAAAGACCTCCCCCTGGCCCGACCCCTTTCGGATTCCAAGCCCCACATGAAGGAGATGGTTGGCAAAAACCTTATTTGCGTTTTCGATCCAACAGACCTTTAATTCCCAGCCCACTCTTGCCACTGGCAGGCTTTTTAGCCGCTTTTTTGGTGGCTGCGGCCGGGGCTTTTCCGCTGGCCGGTTTGGTGGTTGCAGTGGCTTTTTTGGCAGCCGGTTTTTTGGAGCCGAGGAGATTATTAAGCCACGCCCCTTTTTTGGCCGCTTTTTTCCCCGACTTGCCCTCAGCCTTATATTTGGACTTGCTGGGATCATCCCGATTGGAGCGAAATTTGAGATTGTGCCCCATATCCATAGGGCCCATGTCCCGAGCCTTCTGGGAAAGATATTTTTGTTGTAGACGGGTCACCGACTGACCGATGATGGATTCGATCCGGCGATTTTGCAGGTCAAACTGCACGCAGCAGACGGTATCCTTCAAGCGACACTGACGCTGGGCGGCGATTTTGGGATTGACCGGATAGTGGCGCCGCACGAAGGCATCTACCTGAACTTCATCTTCACCGGGAATTCCCAGAGTCAGTTGCAGAGTCATCCCCAAGGGAAAATCCTTGTCATTGATTTCATGACAGAAAGCGAGCCCCCCGGCACCGACATCGTAGACCGAAGGTTTGAAAGCTTTGATTCCCTGGCCCTTGACCGTCAAGGTGACATTGAGAAAGTGGCGCACCAACACCCGGAAATAGCGCCGTTTTTCAACCAACCGCAGTTTCGTGGGATAGGAGAGGAGTAACGCTTTATCCCCTCGGATCTGAATGGCTTTTTGAAAGGAAACTTCCCCTTCCACAGCATTGTTGCCTTGAAAAAAGCGAATCATCAGCTCCGGATCGGCACTATCCATCAGTTCCTGATTACCGGTTTCAGGGGTCAGGCTATCGAGTACCAGGCGATCCCGGCTGGCCAGATAACTGAAAGGTTCATAGGGCACCGCCTCTTTATAGGTGGTATTGCCCTCCTCGTCGCTCTCCTCCACCAGCTCAGGCAGGTGATCGGTCATGGTGGTGTGGTAAAGCCGAACCCGCTCTCCCAACTCCACCTCAACCCGCACCCCCTCCTCCAGACAATATCTTAACAGGGTCTCGATTTTTTCCCCGTTGGTGACGATCTCTTCGTGCTCTTTCACCCGGTCCATGTCGGCCATCACCCTACTCCTCAAACTCCAATGGGAAGTGAAACTTTCCCCATGTCTTCAAAAAACAGCCGACAGGATTGTCTGTCGGATCTGCCGCAGTATCATGGTGACTGAACCGGCATGCACACCTCGCGCCATAACCCCGTCACCTTCGAATACCCTGCCGCGCTCCCACCGAACCATACATTGAGCCCGGCTTGCAACAAACCGCCTCCCTA
This sequence comes from Magnetococcales bacterium, assembly GCA_015232395.1. NCBI lineage: Bacteria > Pseudomonadati > Pseudomonadota > Magnetococcia > Magnetococcales > Magnetococcales bacterium. Next base: position 65,797 of record JADFZT010000018.1, read on the forward strand.
CAAAAACCAAAATCGGCCAATCACCACAAACCCTTTAGCTTTTTTAACGCTATCCAGCTCAGCAAGAGGCTTTGCACCAAAGCCGAACCCGAAGACCACACCTCCTCCAAACCAAAACATAAAACCCCTGCATTTCTTCCTTGATAAGGCGGTTTCATTATTTTTTTGATTGCGCCCGTTTTTCCATCATTTTTTTCAGGTCGGCGAAAGGATTATGGGTACTCACCTCCGGTTCGTCAGCATCCTCCACCACCGACCCTCTTTGCAAGTGTTCCACATAACGGGCATGCTCGTTATCGTGGCAATAAACACACAGATTTTCCCAATTGCTGCCATCGGGGGGATTATTGTCGTGGTTGTGGTCCTTATGATGGACCGTAAGCTCCTGAAGATTTTCACGGGTAAATCCCCGACCGCAACGGGCACAAACCCATGGATGAATTTTCAGGGAACGATCCCGATAGCCATCCTGCCGCACATCCCGCCCCTGGCGCGCCATGGAAACGATCTCTTCCAGCTTGCCAGCCCGGTTTTGGCCGGAACCGGAAACCTTGCGGCTCATTTTGTTTTGAGTCATTGCCTTATCCTCCCCCTGACTGCCAATTTAATACCTTACCCCTGTGGTCATAGTGGTTTGGTCACACCATTGAACCCAAAATCCGACAGTTGGACATGCACACAATCTGCAGCCTCTTGATCCATCAAGCAAATCGGGAAAAAGCCTCACGACCAGTCAGGTCACTATGATTTTTCCCGATTTACTAGTACGAACCAATAGGCGACAGCCGCCGCACACGCCCAACCGCCGAATCCAGGTTGAATCAGAGGCACGAACCCAGTAGCCAAAACGCCATCGGACAACAACATGGTTCAGCAAGGCTCATACTGGCCAGGAAGAAAAAAAAATTCAACCCTCAACCGGCTCTGAAGCCCTTCTGAGGATGATTCCTCTTCCGCGAAAACGCCATCATTCAGAAAAAAATTCTCCTTGACAGGAATTATTTTTGAAAAATGTTGTCAATATCCGGTAACAAGGGGAGGATAATGAGACTTCTATACTTTCCCAAGGAGATGGAAAGGCTGCCTCAGGATAAAATCACCCCAAATAGTGCTATTGGACTCATGAATGACTCGCTTTTGAACCAATCTGTAAGACCGCCTTCGAAAAAACCTTAAAAGATCCAAGCGCCTCTCACCCAGAAAAAATATTTGTTTTACAGACGCCCCAAGAACCCACAGCTATCATAATAGAGTTATGTAACACGCTGGAATATTTAACATTTACAAACAAACCCCCGATAAATTATTATTTGTAAACCAGCTTCCCGGGGCTGGCTTGGCATACAGTACGATCAGTTCCGGTTTCACGTTAAGTATGCGAGCTCAAACCGCCCCTGGTCGCGGGTGTTAAGTCCGATTCATCTGACTCCATCCATGATAGCGTGGGTCGCCTTCCCAACAAACCGGAGACATCGTCCCCTTTAGTCATTATGTTTTTTTTGATATAAATCCAATTTGAGCTATTTTAATCACCCAGCAAAGCACCTAAAATAAACAATTTGTTTTGGTACAGGGCCACCGGATCGTATATTATAACGGCAACCAAATCGTGATACAGAACCATGAGCAGTACCCTGGCACGAGCAGCACCCTGGCCCTTGAGTTAAACTCTTTTGGATCACAGAGAAAGACTTCGAGATGAACCTAGGCGACCGAATTCAAATAGCCCGGAAAGCAGCCGGGCTTACCCAAAAAGAGCTTGCGGACCGGGTTGGAATCAGTCAAACCGCTGTCCACAAGCTGGAATGTGGGCGTTCCAAGTCCTCCCGAAAAACCGTCACCATCGCATTAACCTGCGGTGTGGATCCTGTCTGGCTGGAAACCGGACACGGCGAGATGTCTCTCAGCCCAGCGGGCGTAACACCACAAGATACCGCAACACGCGGTGTTTCCGACAGCGACCGGCCCTATCCCACCCGAGGATATCTGGTCACAAGACTCCCCCTTCTCTCCTGGATTGAAGCCAGCTCCCAAGGAGCCCCTCAAGACCAGGTGGGTGACGAAAGAACCTGGGTCTCCCTGGGTCAGGATGTCAACCAAAAGGCCTTTGCCCTCCAGGTATCCGGAGACTCCATGGCCACCGAATTTACCGATGGCGATATCATCGTCGTGGATCCCGATGCCAGAGCCGAAAACAATCACTTCGTTGTCGCCCGCCTCATCGGTGAAGACAAAGCCACCTTCAAACAGCTCATTATCGATGGTGGCCGGCAATATCTGAAACCGCTTAACAGCCGCTACCCCATCATCGAAATAGACAACCGGGCCACCATCTGTGGCGTGGTCGTCTGCAAATACAAAGAATACTGACCTTCACGCAAGCAAAATTCCCCCTGGAGAGTGGGGTCAGGTCTGTCCGTTGAATTGATCTGACCCCCACTTCCCTTGGGAAAAATCCGTCTTCCTATTCCACTTTTCTCTTATTTCCCCAAGCTTTTTCATCTTTACCCCTTCTCTGTCCGGACAACTCTCCTCCCATGATGCTCTCCCTTCCCAAAGGAGTAGTGGCATATCCCGCCCTCCTTTCTGAAACCCCCTGTTCCAAATAGGTTCCAAATAGATAAGCAGTAGTCTACAATCATGGGCATCTGGTTGGTTTAGTACACTCCAATAATAAGACTGCCTGTAGCCATGTTTTCTTTTAAAACTATTTTTAAAATGGGTGGCAAAAAAAAATCATCCGGGCCAAATGCCGGAGAGCAGGATTCTGTCACGCCAACGCCAACCACTCCAAGCCCCATCCCTTGTGATCCAACCAAACCAACTCCAGCCACCCCGAAACCCACACCTCCCGATCCGGCAAGCGACCGGTCTCCAACCCCTCCAGCATTACCCAACACACTCAATGATCGCATTCTTCTGGCTCGACAGCAGGCTGGACTCAATCAGGAAGAGTTGGCCGGACAGAGAAGGGGTAAAGATGAAAAAGCTT
>JADFZT010000019.1:0-15274 GCA_015232395.1 Magnetococcales bacterium
AGCGGTAGCCGAAGAGGCTGAAGAGGAAGCGGTAGCCGAAGAGGCTGAAGAGGAAGCGGTAGCCGAAGAGGCTGAAGAGGAAGCGGTAGCCGAAGAGGCTGAAGCAGAAGGTTGGGGGCCTTCTGAAGAAGAGGAGCCTGAAGAGGAAGCGGTAGCCGAGGAGCCTGAAGAGGAAGCGGTAGCCGAGGAGCCTGAAGAGGAAGCGGCATCCGAAGAGGCTGAAGAAGATTGGGGGCCTTCTGAAGAAGAGGAGCCTGAAGAGGAAGCGGTAGCCGCAGAGCCTGAAGAGGAAGCGGTAGCCGCAGAGCCTGAAGCTGAGGTGGAGGAGGAGGAAGTGGCTGAGGCCCGGGAAGCAGGCTCTGAAATGGAAGAGAAGCCGGAAGAGCCGGAAATTGTGCCGGAGATGGTGGCTGCCCTCGCTGCTCTGGAACCGGAAGAGGAAGAAGAGGCCGATCAGGCAGAGGAGGAAGAGGAGTCTGACCTGGAGACCGTTGTGATCGCGCCGGATCCTGAGCCGGAAGAGATGGATGAACCGGCTGATTCCCAGGGGGATGAGGAAGAGGCGATTCCTGCTGAGGAAGCTGTGCCGGAAGAGGAACCGGTTGAGGTTGAAGAAGCTGTCGCCGAAGAACCGGAGCCAGAGGAAGAGCCTGTGGTTGAGGAAGAGCCTGTCGTGGAAGAAGAGCCCGTAGAGGAAGCGCCACAGGAAGCCCCGGCGGATCCGGTATGGGGCGAAGAGCCACCAGCTGCTGAGGAATCGGCTTCGCCGGAAGCGGATTGGGATACGCCTGTCGTGGAGAGCGATGGGGAAGAGAGCGCCGCTCCCACCCAGGAGGAAACCTTTGATGCCGACTCCCAGGCCGCTCCTGCCTTGACCTCGGAGCAAGTGGAGCAGGTTTACGGTCCCCAGGTGCGCGAAGCGGTACGCAAATTGACCCAAAACGTTCTCAAGGAGATGCTGCCCGATCTTTTGGAAGAGGCCGTTCGGGAAGAGCTGGAACGCATTCGTAAGGGTTTGTCCTGACGCCTTCAAGAAGGGCAGACACTCAAATGACGGCGGTATTTTTCGTGATTGAAAAGTGCCGCCGTCGGAATTTCATCACGCCAAACGGATTCCATCAAACATGACAGAAACAAGCTTGCCCAGCAGTTATGAACCAGCAGGGGTTGAAGAACGCTGGTACCGCACGTGGGAGGAAAACGGCTGGTTTGCCCCCAAGGCAGAGAGCCCCGATGGGGGGGATGAGAGCTACTGCATCATGATTCCCCCGCCCAACGTGACCGGCTCCCTGCACATGGGACACGCCTTCCAGGACACCATCATGGATGGCCTCATCCGCTATCACCGGATGAAAGGCAAACGGACCCTTTGGCAGACCGGTACCGACCACGCAGGTATCGCCACCCAGATGGTGGTGGAGCGTCAACTGGAAGCCCAGGGGGTGAGCCGTCACGATTTGGGGCGGGAGCAGTTTATCGAACGGGTCTGGGAGTGGAAGGCCACTTCCGGTGGCACCATCGTCTCCCAACTGCGCCGCATGGCCGCTTCCTGTGATTGGTCCCGGGAACGGTTCACCATGGACCGGGGGCTCTCCAATGCCGTCCGGGAGGTGTTTGTCCGTCTCTATAATGAAGGGCTTGTCTATCGGGGCAAGCGGCTGGTCAACTGGGATCCGGTACTCCACACGGCGGTTTCGGATCTGGAGGTGATCTCCGAAGAGGAAAACGGCCACCTCTGGCACCTGCGCTACCCCCTGGCCGACGGCTCCGGCCATCTGGTCGTCGCCACCACCCGTCCCGAAACCATGCTCGGGGATAGCGCTGTGGCTGTCCATCCCGAGGATGACCGCTATAAAGATCTTATCGGTAAAGAGGTGCTGCTTCCTCTCGCCGAACGTCCCATCCCGGTGATCGCCGACGACTATGTCGATCCTGAGTTTGGTTCCGGGTGCGTCAAGATCACCCCGGCCCACGATTTTAACGACCATGAGGTGGGAAAGCGTCACGATCTGCCCCTGATCAATATTTTTACGGTAGATGCCAAGATCAACGACCAAGCCCCCGAAGCCTACCGGGGGATGGATCGCTATGCCGCCCGCAAGCAGATTGTCGCCGACCTGCAAGCCCGGGATTTGATCGAAAAAATCGATCCCCATCGTCTGATGGTGCCCCGGGGGGATCGCTCCAAGGCGGTTGTCGAGCCCTATCTCACCGATCAGTGGTTCGTCAAAACCGAAGGGCTCGCCAAGGATGCCATCGCAGCGGTGGAGGATGGTCGCATTCAATTTGTCCCGGAAAACTGGGACAAGACCTATTATGAATGGATGCGTAACATCCAGGATTGGTGTATCTCCCGGCAGATCTGGTGGGGCCATCAGATTCCCGCCTGGTATGGCCCCGATGGTTATCTCTTCGTCTGCAACTGCGAAGAGGAGGTCTATGAGCTGGCCGCCGAGCATTACGGCAGGCCGGTCTCCCTCACCCGGGATCCGGATGTTTTGGATACCTGGTTTTCTTCAGCTCTTTGGACCTTCTCCACCCTGGGTTGGCCTGCCAACACCCCGGAGTTCAAGGCGTTTCATCCCACCAGTGTGCTGGTGACCGGTTTTGACATCATCTTTTTCTGGGTCGCCCGGATGATCATGATGTCCCTGAAGTTTACCGGTGAGGTCCCTTTCCACAAGGTCTACATTCATGGCCTGGTGCGGGATTCCGAAGGGCAAAAGATGAGCAAATCCAAGGGCAATGTTTTGGATCCCCTGGATTTGATCGACGGCATCGATCTGGAAAGCCTGGTGAAAAAGCGCACCGGCAACATGATGCAGCCCCACCTGACCCAAAAAATCGAAAAGGCCACCCGCAAGGAGTTTCCCAAGGGGATCCCCTCCTTCGGCACCGACGCCTTGCGCTTTACCTTCGCTTCCCTCGCCACCATGGGTCGGGACATCACCTTCGACCTGGGTCGGATCGAGGGGTATCGCCATTTTTGCAACAAGCTCTGGAACGCCGCCCGCTTTGTGTTGATGAACACCGAAGGCAAGGGGTGTGGCGCTGGTCGGGATGAACTGCTCCTGGGGGCTGCGGATCGTTGGATTCTCTCCCGCCTCCAAGGGGTCAAAAAAGAGGTCGCTGCCGGGATTGAGGAGTATCGCTTCAACGATGCGGCCAGCTCCATCTACCAATTTCTCTGGGGCAGCTATTGTGACTGGTATCTGGAGATGGTCAAACCGGTGCTTTATGCCGATGACGGGGAGGGGGGGGGAGAGCGCGCCATCGCTGTTCGCAACACCCTGCTCACGGTTTTTGAAGAGTCCCTGCGCCTGCTCCATCCCCTGATGCCTTTTATCACCGAGGAGCTGTGGCAAAAGGTGGCCCCTCTGATCGACCGCTCCGGTGACACCATCATGCTGGCCCCCTGGCCAGAGCCCCAGGAAATTTTGGTGGATGCCGAGGCTGAAGAGGAGATGGCTTGGGTGATGTCTTTCGTCACCGCCGTGCGTACGGTGCGCAGTGAGATGAACCTCCCACCAGGCAAAAAACTGCCGGTGCTGGTCACAGGGGAAGAGCAGGCTGTGGATCGCCTCCAGCGCCATGAAGGTTTGATCAGCGTTTTGGCTCGCCTGGAATCCTGGGAAAACCTCTCTGGAGAGCCCCCCGAGGGGAGCGCCGCCGGCGTGGTGGATGGGCTCAGACTGTTCATTCCCCTGGCTGGGCTGATCGATGTGGAAGCCGAGGCGGCCCGTCTGGAAAAGGGGCTTAAAAAACTGGATAAGGATCTGCAACGCGTCCAGGGTAAACTGAAAAATCCCAATTTTCGCGCCAAGGCCAAGCCCGAAGTAGTAGCGGGTGAAGAGGCCAAGGAGCGGGAATTCGTCGAAAAACGGCAGGGGCTTGCCGAAGCCCTGAAACGCCTGAACTCACTTCGGAGTGGCTCATGATTCCTCCCTGGTCGGATATTATCAAAAACGCCTTGGCCCAGGATGTGGGTCGGGGGGATATTACCACCAACCTGCTGGTTTCTGCCGGGCAAAAGGCGGAAGCGGAACTGATAGCCCGAGAGGATATGGTGGTCTGCGGGTTGCCGGTGATGTCCGAGGTGTTTCAAATATTGGACAACCGGATCCGCATGCTTCCGGAACAGCCCGATGGGGCCGGGGTGTTGGCGGGCAACACCATCTGCACCCTGCGGGGACCGGCCCGGGGGATGTTGACCGGGGAGCGGGTAGCGCTCAATTTTTTCCAAAATCTTTCCGCTGTCGCCACCCTGACCCGGCGCTTTGTGGAGAAGGTGGAGGGGACTGGCGCTCGAATTGTGGATACCCGCAAGACCACCCCGGGCCTCAGGCTGCTGCAAAAATATGCGGTGCGCATTGGGGGTGGATTGAACCACCGTATGGGGCTTGATGACGGGATTTTGGTCAAGGAAAACCACATTGCCCTGGCTGGCGGCATCACCGAGGCGGTGCGGCAATTGAGCGAGGGGCTTTCCCACCTGCATCGCATTGAGGTGGAGTGTGAAAATCTGGATCAGGTCAAAGAATCCCTGGAGGCTGGGGCCCACGTCCTGATGCTGGATAACATGGACCTGAAAACCATGCAGAAGGCGGTGGATATCGCTGGAGGCAAGGTGCTGCTGGAAGCGAGTGGCAACATCAACCTGGATAATGTCCGCGAAGTAGCTGAAACCGGAGTGGATCTGATCTCCGTGGGTGGGCTCACCCACAGTGCGGGCAGTAAGGATGTTACGCTCCTCATCCGGGTCTAGGGAAGCGATTCTCACCCGCTTGCGGGCTGGGAATGGCGAACTGCTCTCCGGTACCACTCTGGCACGGGAGCTGGGTATCTCCCGGATGGCGGTCTGGAAGCGTATCGAAGCTCTGCGCCGGGAAGGGTATGGGATCGAAGCCGTTCGCCGAAAGGGCTATCGCCTGGTGGCTGAGGTGGATGCGCTGACGCCTGATTGCGTCACCCCCCTGTTGCCTGACGGGCTTTTTCGCCCCGACCTCTATCGGTTTTATGGCAAAACCGGTTCCACCAACGATCTGGCGGTCCAGCTCGCCCGGGGTGGGGCTGGGGAAGGCACGGTGGTGGTGGCTGACCGGCAAACCCAAGGCCGGGGCCGTCTGGGCCGGGTCTGGAGTTCTCCCCCTGGTATCAATCTCTATTTTTCCCTGGTTTTAAGGCCCCCCCTGGAACCGCGATTTGCCGCACAATTGACCCTCCTGGCCGGTCTCGCTCTGGGCGAGGCCATCACTCTGGCAGGGGTCAGTGGCATCACCATCAAATGGCCCAACGATCTCCTCCTGGGAGGTCGCAAGCTGGGGGGAATTCTCACCGAGATGGATGCAGAGCCTGATCGGGTCCGCTTCGTGGTGGTGGGGGTGGGGGTCAACGTCAATGGCGATGAGAAGAGCTTTCCTGCGGAACTTCGGGATCAGGCGGTCTCTCTTTTGACGGTGGATGGTCGGCGTTTTCAGCGGGCCACACTCTTGGCATCATTCCTGAAGGTGTTTGAAAAATGGTACCACTGCTATCGCCAGGAAGGATTTGCCCCGGTGCGGCAGGGATGGCTGGCCATGGCCCGCATTCAAGGCCGCCGGGTAGAGGTCAATCTCCTCCGGGAACGTTTTATCGGTCGGGCATTGGATATGGATGGGGACGGTTTTCTTCTGGTGGAGCGGGAGGATGGCGTTGTCAGCCGGGTGGTGGCTGGAGATGTCACCCTTCTCGAACCAAAGTGAGGTTTTATCATGTTGTTGGTGGTTGATATCGGCAACACCAACATCGTTCTCGGGGTCTACCGGGGGCTGGAACTCACCCGTCATTGGCGTATTGCGACCCATCTGGAGCGCACCGGTGACGAATATGGCATTTTGCTGGCCCAATTGTTGCATTCTGCTGAAGTATCCCTGGATCGGATCTCCGGGGTGATCATCTCCAGCGTCGTGCCACCAGTACAGGCCGCCATTGTGCGGGCCATCAAACGTTATCTGGGGGTTTCGCCGTTGTTGGTGGGGCCAGGCTTGAAAACCGGTATGGCCATCCATTACGAAAACCCCAAGGAGGTGGGCGCCGACCGCATCGTCAATGCAGTCGCTGCCTATGCCCGGGTAGGGATGGCCTGTATCGTGGTTGATTTTGGAACGGCGACGACATTCGACCTGGTTGATTCGAAAGGAAATTATCTCGGGGGGGCCATTGCTCCGGGATTGGGTCTGTCCATGAATGCCCTGTTCGAAAAAACCGCCAAGTTGCCCCGGGTGGAGTTTAGCTATCCAGATCAGGTGGTGGGACGGGATACGGTGAGTTCCATGCAGTCCGGGGTTTTTTGGGGCTATGTGGGGCTTGTGGATGGACTTATCGAACGAATGGCCAGGGAGTCCGGCTTCGACACGGTGCGGGTGATTGCCACCGGTGGGCTGGCCAAATGGATCGCTTTGGAAAGTGGGCGGATCGAAATTGTGGATGAGTTTCTGACACTCACCGGATTGCGACTGCTCTACGAGAGGAACCGGTAATGGTGGCCCTAGCAGTCAATATGTCGTCAGCTGGCCGTTTTCTGCCTGGTGTGGCGGGGGTTCTTTTTTTGGGTATTGCAGCGGCAGCTCTTCTCTCTGGCGGTGGAGATGAGGAGTCTGGAGCTGTTTGGGATGGTCCGCCGGTCCCCGGCAAGCAGATGGCCCTCCCCGGCAAGCCTGAAGGGGGAGAGCCCATTCAGACCGCCCAGAGCCAGGTCAAGCCCCGGCCAAAACGGCCCCGAACCCAGGCCACTCCAGCCAAGCCGCCAGAGCCGCCTGCAGCCGTTGCGACGACTGCTCCGGTTCAGGCCTCTCCCGGCAGGGTTGTCCGGACAGTCCCCTTGGCTGCGATTGTCAAACCCTCTTCTGCCAAGCCTGTGGAAACAGCCGCGCCAGCGGTAGCCGAGAGCGGTTTTGTGGTGCAGGTGGGCAGCTTTGTCCTGCAAATGGGGGCGAACAGCATGATGGCTCAGCTCTCCCAAAATGGCTTGAACCCCCAGATCAAGGAGATGGTGGAGTCGGTTCCCTTGAATAACGTCCAGGCAGGTCCCTATAAAAGTCTGGAGGCGGCCAAGGAGGCGGAAGCCAAGCTGAAGGCGGGGGGGTTTGTGGTTCAAGTTGAGGAGACCTGGGAGGGGCACATTATCTCCCTCTCCAAATCCATCCTGCTCTCCTATGCCATGGAAGATCTGGTTCGGGCCAGGGATTTGGAAGTCTCTCCCTTGCGCATGGTTAAGGTGAATGCTGATCTACCGGTTCGCAAGGTGATTTTGGGGCCGTTTCCAAAGCAGAAAGAGGCTCGGGAGATCAGTGAAGAGGTGGCGGGTATGGGGATTGCTGTGCCAGTGGTCAAATCCTGGCCCTTTTCGGGTTCCTGATTCCTGGATTCTTGAGGCGTATTGAGCACAAGGGGTTGACAGGCCTTTTTAGAAAGCTAGAATGAATCCCCTTTTTGGCGGGGTAGCTCAGTTGGTTAGAGCTGTGGATTCATAATCCATGTGTCGGGAGTTCAAATCTCCCCCTCGCTACCAAAAGTATTATAACGGCCTGGATGCTTCTGTATCCGGGCCGTTTTTACTTGAGCCTTCAATCCGGGGTTTTTATGTTTTGAAATTCAGCGGCCATCCCTGTTTGCCTCCTCACTTGCCTGATCGTCAGGGGCTGTTTTCAAACCACTCCACCCACAGGGAGGCATCCTTCCTCATCATTCCAAATTCCAGTACCGCTGGTATCCAGGTGTGATCCTGATAGAGAGGGCGTACAAAACAGTGGGTTCCGGGATTGTCTGCGCAATGGTTTTCCATGGTGCGGTAACGTTTTCCAGCCTCCGACCAGCCCCGATTGAGGGGTTTGGCTTGGGGGAATAGATTGACGTCCATGCCGCCTCCCATGGAGTGGGCGATATAGTGGCCTTTTTCATAATTTTCAGGAAAAACTTTCTGGGTAGGACCGATAAATCCCCTCTGCCGGTTGGTGTCCCGGGCTTTGCCTGTGGTGTGAGACCGGCCATGAACACCCACCACCCGATCCTCTGTTTCCGGGATCCCCTCATCAGGATCGAGGCTTAATCGTTCCGCTGCCAGATCGAACAGCGTAAAAAATCCCACATCCGCCTGAAATTCATAAATATTAGCCTCTCCTCCGGTCATCTGCCTGTAGTGGTGGATCCAGATTTGGGACGCCTTGGCTATGAATCGCCTCCAGGAATCCTCCAGTAGCGCTGTCTGATTTTCCAAAAGCAATGACTCATAGTCGATGCTGAATTGGGAAAACCGTTTATGCAGTGTCTGTTTCATCGGCCTCTCTCCATTTCCTGGATTCGTCGATATCTCTGAAACAAATCAGGTCTGAACCTCTTCAGGTCTGGATGGTTTTTCTACCACACCAGGAACTCCAAGGACATTTTGTCGGGGTAGTTTTGAATTGGAAATAAACAGGCTTATTTGCCAATGGGATGCACTCCATTTCAGGCTGAAGATATCTGCAAAACGGTGGGTTTGACCAAGGTATTATGGCTGAAGTCCATCATCTTTATCTTCTCTCCACCCTTTCCCCATACTCTCCCGAATCTTAGTGAAATCCTCAATTGATTGGAGTTTTGACATGGGAAATCGAGTGGCTGTCGTGATTAAGGAAGGCCGTTTTGTGGCGCTTCCACCAGGTGAAGGGATGATGGATGCGGGGGGGACCAAAGTGGGTGGTGCGGGAGATCGCCGGTTTGAATCGGTCTCCACCGATATCATCAACGAAAGAATTCCGGATGCCGGGGTGACGGTGGAAGGGGTGCTGGTGAAGGACGGTTTGGTGGTTGGCCGGGATGTGGCGGTGGATGGTGCCAAGCTGGATGGCATTGAGATGGCTGCCACGGCGGACCAGACCGGCGCTGAGATCAAAACCGCCTACGAAGCCGAAGCCGACACCAACGCTTTCACCGACGCTGAACAAACCAAGCTCGCAGGCATCGAAGCAGCTGCCACGGCGGATCAAACCGGCTCTGAGATCAAAACCGCCTACGAAGCCGAAGCCGATACCAACGCTTTCACCGATGCTGAACAAACCAAGCTCGCAGGCATCGAAACTTCTGCCACGGCGGACCAGACCGGTGCTGAGATTAAAACCGCCTACGAAGGGGAAACCGACACCAACGCCTACACTGATGCGGATAAATCCAAGCTGGCGGGCATCGAAGCTTCTGCCACGGCGGACCAGACCGGCGCTGAGATCAAAACCGCCTACGAAGGGGAGGCTGACACCAACGCTTTCACCGACGCTGAACAAACCAAGCTCGCAGGCATCGAAGCTTCTGCCACGGCAGATCAAACCGGCGCTGAGATCAAAACCGCCTATGAGGGGGAAGCCGACACCAACGCCTACACTGATGCTGATCAAACCAAGCTCGGTAATATCGAAGCAGCTGCTGATGTCACCGATGCCGTCAACGTAGCGGCAGCCGGGGCGGTGATGGATGGAGATTTTGCTGCCAACGGTCAGATGGAACGCACCGGGGCTGGCAGCTATACCACGATTCTCAACAAGCGGGACGCTACCGTAGCTCCAGCTGCCAGTGATGATTCCGGTTCGGGCTATGCCATCGGTTCTTCCTGGATCGATGTGACCAACGACAAGGCCTACGTCTGTCTGGATGCCACGGCTTCTGCTGCCGTATGGAGTGAAACCACCGCTGGAGCCGGTGGCGGTATTTCCGACCTGGTTGACGACACCACCCCCCAGCTGGGCGGGGATCTGGATGCCAATGGTCATGATATCAATATGGGGAACGGCCTCGTCTCCAGCCCGGAAATCAAGGATTACAGCTCCACCCTGGTGGATCATGGCACTGTTTCTACCACCTCCACTGTCACCCTCGACTATTCCGCTGGCAACCGCCACAAAATCACCGTCTCCGGCACCCCGACAATTACTGTGCGTACCTCCAACTGGCCTGCAAGCGGTAAGGGCGGGGAGATGCATCTGATCGTTGAGGATGGAGGGCTCGGCACTTTTGTCTGGGAGCTTGAAAGCGGCAACAACCCCCCCGTGTGGGAAGATCATAACGACCCGGTGCTGGCCTATGATGGGCGCAACCGGATTATCATGTTTTCTGAAGATGGAGGTGTCACCGTGGATGCTTTGAAGTCTGGACCCTTGTGCGCAACCCCCTCAGGCCTGGTGGACCATGGCACGATCTCCACTACTTCTACCGTCACCCTTGATTATACCGCCGGTCTGCGTCACAAAATCACAGCTTCCGGCTCTCCCACAATCACCGTGCGCACTTCCAACTGGCCCGCTGGTGGCAAGCATGGTGAGATGGAACTAACCGTTGAAAATCAAGGAAACGCCGTTTTTGTTTGGGAGCTTGAGAGTGGCAACAATAGACCGTCCTGGAAAAATGGTATCCTACCCCCATGCTCTGAAATGTCTCGAAGTTTTATTGCGATGCGGTCGGATGACGGAGGCGTGACGGTTAATGCCGAGTATTCGGACGGTTATTGGACCTTGGGTGAGACCGCCACGGTTGAAAGTGTGACCTCTACATCTACCGCTGGAAGTATCACCACCATGACTTTAACGATGCCGAAAGTCAGGCCAGATGGTCGCGTGTATGTTTGTATAGCGGCTAAAGATGGTACTGGCAACTGGTCAGATATTCCGAGTCATTTTAACGAGATTTACAGTGACAACAGCAATAATGCAGGTAATAGGATGGGGGTATGGTGGTGGGTTGGTGATAATGAGCCAGCTACCTATGTTTTTTCACATGATGCTGAAGCTTCAGCCAATGTGGTCTATCAAATAAGGGGAGCTGATCTTGTGTCTCCAATTGATGAAATATCAGCTTCTTATAAAACTTCCAGCCAGACGGTGAATGCCCCCAGCGTTACCACGACGGTTGATAGAAGTGTTGTGTTGTGGGGTGCTACCGCTGAAGGTGGTTTTGCTTCAACTCCTGGAATTGAAGATCAAGAAGGGTATTCTGCAGGGTGCGGTTATGCCATGTCCCATGATGAGGGGCCTGATCCCGCAGGTGCTACCGGGGTCGGAACGTTTACCCTGAATGGGACGGATAAGGATGCTTTTGCCTTGGCTGTAGCCATTAAATAGATCCTGTTGGAGAGGTCCATTGGCAGGGTAAATAATCTGTTAGATGTACGGATGTTTGAAAAAAAGGGCTGGGATTGTTTCCTGGCCCTTTTTTTATGGCGTAGCTGGGAAAGCCTGTTGCCATATGGCTGTACTCATTTGATGATATGTCAAGGAAAAGATGGTAAGGCGCATATGAACTGGATATATTGTGAGTCGTGAAATTTGCAGGCCAGCTGTTTGGGGTAAAATTAAAATATGGATTGCAACGAACTTTATCATTCCATCTGTGGGTTGGCCTGAAGAGGCTGTTGAAAAAATGATGATATTCAGGTTATTGACGCCATTCTCTTTGTCTGTCATATGGTAAGGCGTTTTGCAAAAAAAACAGGTCCAAGGAGGTGCATCCATGAAACAAACCAATCCCCCCTATGATCGTTTCAGCCTGGAAGAGGCCAACCAGCTCGTTGCGCAGGATTACGATATCCATTTTTGGCAGTTTATCATTCAGCAAATAAATGACGCGGAAATTCGTTTTGATGAGGCTAAAGAGCAGATCGTGTGCCCTGGCTTCATTCCATTCAAGGAGCTGGCTCTGGAGGTGATTGCCGATCTCGATCCAGAGGTGATCAGCTGTTGCCGGGTGTGTGCGTACTACTTTGATATCAATCAGGAAGAAGGCATTTTTTGTGATCCCGCCAATCTGGAAGGGCTCATCTGTAAATCCTGTTCTGAAAAAATCACTGCCCGGGACTATTATGAAAAATTTATGGTCACTTGAAAATGGTCAGGCCTCGTTGCGAAAATAACATGTGGGTGTGGCTGAAATATGCTTCAGATGAATTGCCAGATGATTTTTTTAAAAAACAATGTTGAAATCATCCTCTGTTTTGATATGATTGGTGCGATTCATTAATCGTGTCCGGCTTGAAAGCCTCAAGGAGATAAAAATGGGAAGTGGTAAGAGTGTGACAGCAGAATCCCTGACAGCGTATGTCCGTAAAGTTCCAGATGATCTTTGGAATGCGTTTCAGGATATGGTCGAAGAAGAAGGGCAGCAACGAGAGGCAAACCTGCGCAACAAAGCCAAGGAAGCCATCAAAGAGGCCGCCGCCAAGTTTGGCTTTAAGGCCGAAGAGTTGATCGATTCCAAAACCTTGGCCCCCGTGTCGGAAGATGACAAAATTCCCGCTTCGGCACTGAATCTACTGAAAGAACTTTCTCCCGCCGGATTGTTTAATGCGGATGCTTCTGAAGATCATCAGTGGTTTCATAAGCCCAAAGGGGCCAAACGCTGGACCCGGGTTCGTCCCTGGCTGCGGGAGGAACTTTTGCGGATCAAATCGGAAAAAGGCCGTTTCACCACCGAGGCACTCTCCGAATTGAAAGATAAATATCCCCCCAAATAGTGCTTTGGGTTCGCTGTTGAAGGCACATCTCCCAGGGAGTCTCTATCACTCCCATTCCGGGAGGTGCTGCCCAAACAGCCTGAAGCGTTCTAATCTTTGTTGTTTTGCCTCTCCTCTCTTTACGCAGGTCAATCCATGTCTAAAGTGACTATTTATCATAACCCCCGCTGCAAAAAATCCCGGGAAGGTTTGGCTCTGTTGCAGGAGGAGGGGATAGAGCCCGAAGTGGTTCAATATCTGAAAACGCCCCTTGATAAGCCGGGGCTGGAAGAGCTTCTCACCCTCTTGGGCCTGGAACCCCGGGCGTTACTGCGCAAGCAGGAGGCGGCCTACAAGGAAAACAATCTGAAGGATCCCGCTCTTTCCCGGGATGCCTTGATTGAGGCGATGGTCGCCCATCCCAAGCTGATTGAGCGGCCCATCGTGGTGGCCAACGGCAAGGCGGTGTTGGGGCGCCCCAAGGAAAATATTCTGCAAATTCTCTGACACGGACCCTTCCTTGTGTTCGCACTGGCAGGGGATTTTTATCGAATTCCCTCCAAGACCGAATGTGGGGCCGTAAACCCTTCCAAGGCCGAACGTGGGGCCGGGTTAAGCTTGGAGGCCAGCCATGCTCGCCGTCATCTCCCCTGCCAAAAAGCAGGATTTCTCCGCCGATTTATCCCAGACTGCCCACACCCAGCCACAGCTTTTGGCAGAAACCCGTCTTCTGGCTGAAATAATGCGCCGTCATGACCAGGAGAGCCTCATGAAACTGATGAAAATCAGTGCGCAGTTGGGGGCTCTTAACGTCGAACGATTTCAACGCTTTTCCCCGATACACACCTTGAAAAACGCCAAGTCCGCCCTTTTTGCTTTTCAGGGGGATACCTATGTGGGGCTTGAGAGTCGCTCTTTTGATGAAGAGGATCTGGCTTTTGCCCAGGCGCATTTGGGTATTCTCTCTGGTTTTTATGGCTATTTGCGCCCTTTGGATCTGATTCAGCCCCATCGTTTGGAGATGGGCACCCGGCTTGAGACTGAGCGGGGAGGCAATCTCTACGCTTTTTGGGACCATCGGGTGACGGAGGTGATCAATGGGATGTTGGTGGCTTCATCGGGATCTTGGCTGATCAATCTGGCTTCCACGGAATATTTCAAGGTGGTGCGTGGGGCGCATCTCCAAGGCCGGGTTTTGACGCCTGAGTTCAAGGAGGAGAAAAACGGTCAGCTCAAGGTGATCGGGATTCATGCCAAGCGGGCGAGGGGGGCTATGGCCCGCTTCATGATCCAAAACCGTCTTACCGATCCTGAGGGGCTGCAGGCCTTTTCTGAGGGGGGCTATCGCTATCAACCCGAGCTTTCGGATGAGGCGCGTTGGGTGTTTGCCCGTTGATTGGGGAGCCGGTTTTGATGCCGGCGGGGATCCAGAAAGTCCAGCGCAAATGTGGCCGATTTTTGTGATACTTTCAGCCTGCGCTGGATATTTTGAAAGGTTGATTTTTTTTGGAATAAACTTTACCTCCCATGGATTCCCGCCTTCGTTGGGAAAAACACCTCAAGGGAGGGTGTGTCTGATATTCAGCTGGAATGGCTATATTTTTCCAGATTTTTCTTCTCTTTCTGAAAAAAAGCTTCCTGACTTTCCAATGGCTGCCATTCATGGGAACGCACCTTCATGGCAAAAGGGAGCGTTTTTTTCTGAAAGGGTGCAAGCTCTGTTTTTAAAGGGAGTGGTTGTGCATATTCCCTTTCCCTCTTTGCCTTCTTTTCCTCCTTCAGCGTGATTTCAATAGATCTTTTTTGATTTCCGAAACGCGTTTGGTGGCGATATCCCGCAGGTGGATACGGTCCGCTTCATCCTTGCCGAGCACTTGGCTGACACTCACCCATTTATGGCTGATTTGGGCAAACCGATCCCAAAACTGTTTGGGAATGATTCGGTTGCCCTCTTTATTAAAGCTGAACATATAGGCTTCCCGGGGGTAGACCTGGAAGAAGAGTCGCACCTGCCCCACGGTGGTGGGGGTGATGGTGAAGGATTTGCCTTTGCCGGTCGCTTTTTTGTGGAAGGCTTCGGCAATGGAAAAGAGCACATCCCCATTGGGTGCGGGAAACACTTTGAACAGCTTTTCTGTGCCATCGGCAATATTCGTGGCGTTGTCGTAGGGGTCTTGCCAATGACGGGCGATGGGGTGGAGTTTTTTGGCAAAGCCTGGGATCTCCCGTTTGGGGGGTCTGGTTTTTTCCCCTTTTTGATCCTTCTGCGGGGTGGTGGCCGGTTTTGTTTTTTGGCCGGGAGCAGGAACGGACGCTTCCTTCGTGGCCATGGCCACGGAAGTGGTGAGAGCAACGCCTGTTTTTTCCTTGATGGCAGCAGTGGAGGTTTCTGAAGGGGGTTGACTGGTTGTGGCTTTTCCCAGGGCGATCTGTTTGGCTGTTTTCAGCAGTGGTTCCCCGGGCTTGACCGCTGTGGGGGAAGGGGAGGGAGACGATTTTTCGGTTGCGGGCAGTGTGGGGGATTCAACCGTTGCGGTAGCGGCTTGAGTGCTCTCTTGGATATCGACTGGTTTCTGAGAGGTGCCGGGTTTTGGCATCGCCATCAGTTTGGCGATCATCTTGGACCTGGCTTTTGACTGGGTATCTGTTTCGGCTAGGGCTTTGGCTTTCGCCTCAGCCGCCGCTTTTGCTTTAGCCTCCACCTCAGCTTGGGCTTTAGCCTTAGCCTGGGCTTTTGCTTGTGCCTCCGCTTTAGCTTGGGCCTCTGCTTTAGCCTTAGCTTCC